>JBDLVO010000521.1:0-4787 GCA_039804805.1 Pseudomonadota bacterium | reverse complement strand
GCCGGGCTGGTGCTGGCGCCGCTGACTCTGCCCGGGCGCGGCCTGCGCCCCCGTCTCGGCGCGCTGGCGGCGTTGCCCGAGCCGCTCGGCGGGCTGATCGCCTCCGCCGCCCTGGTCGCCGCCGCCGCCGGCATCCTGGCCGAGGGTGGCGGCCTTGCCCGCGCCGTTGCCGTTGCCCTGCTGGTGTGGATCGCCCTGGCCGCGCCGCGTCGGCTGCTGGCGGCGTTGCCGGTGCTGGCGCCGGCCGTCGCCGCGCTGCGCCGGCTGGCGCCGTTGCCGGCGGTTCCGCCGCCGGCGTCGCGGCCGGCCCGTCCGCCGGTGCCGGCGCCGATCGAACTCGACCGGGTGGATGCCCGCGCCGTGCCGTGGGCTCCGCCGGTGCTGAAGGATTTCTCCCTGACCATCGCGCCGCGCGAAGTGCTGGTGGTGGCGGGGCCGCCGCGCGCCGGCAGTTCGACCCTGCTGCGGCTGATCGCCGGGCGGCAGCCGGCCGAGACCGGCACGGTGCGCCATGACGGGCTCGATCTGGCCCAGTTCGATCCCGACGAGGCCCGCGCCCGTGTCCTGCTGATCACCGCCGCCGGTCATCCCGGCTTCGGCACGGTGCGGGCGGCGCTGGCGGCGTCCGATCCCGAGGCCGCCCCGGCGGTGCTGCGCGCCGCCTGCGAACAGGTCGGGCTGTGGGACGAGATCGCCGCTTTGCCGCGCCGGCTCGACACCGCGATGGAGACGGTGACGCTGCCGCCCGGGTTTGGCTTCCGCCTCGCTTTGGCCGCCGCCCTGCTGGAGGCGCCGCCGGCGCTGCTGATCGATCTCGGCGCCGAGCGGCTCGATCCGGCCGGCGAGCGGGCGCTGGCGGCGGTGATCGCCCGGTTCCGCGACCAATCCACCCTGGTGCTGGTCAGCACCCGCCCGTCGCACTGGCGGCAGGCCGACCGGGTGCTGCTGCTCGAACGCGGCACGGTGCGCTATCTCGGCCCGCCCGATGCGATCGATTCCGTGCTTGCTGCGAAGGTGACGTGATGGAGGATCTGCCGCCGACCGTTTCCCCTGCCGTGCCGCGCCCGGTGCCGCCGTCGCCGCCGTCGCCGCCCCCGGGCGCGACGGCGGGCGGGGGCGGGTTGTGGCGTGATCCCGATCCCGGCGCCTCGGCCCTGGTCGAGGAGGCCCGGCCGGTCGGGCTGGCCCGGCTGACCGTGCTGGCGATCGCCGCCACCCTGATCGGCGGCGGGATCTGGGCCGGACTGGCGGTGGTGCCGCTACGGGTGATGGTGCCGGGGCGGGTGCTGCCGCCACCGGCTCCGGTGGCGGTGATCGTGCCCGAGGGCGGGCTGATCGCGAAGGTCGAGGCCCATGACGGCGAGGCGGTTGCCGCCGATCAGGTGCTGGTGCGGCTCGATCCCGGCCCGGCCGCCGCCGGGCTGGCCCAGGCCCGCGCCCATCTGGCGACGGTCGAGGCGCGGGCGGCGCGGCTGAAGGCGCTGGCCGAGGGCCGTCCGGCCGACCTGACCGCCGCGCCGACCGCGCCACTGTCCGCCGCCGAGGCCAATCCCGGCCCCGAGGCCCGCCGCGACGCGGTGGCCGAGGCGGCCGCCGCCGCCGAAATCGAGCAGGCCCGCGCCGTCCTGCGCCGGATCGAGCGCGACGACGCCACCCTGCGCGGCGAACTGGAGGCGGCGCGCCAGACCCTGCGCCAGCGCGAGCAGCAGCATGAGCGTCTGCTGGTGTCGCGGGCCCGGGTTGCCCAGGCCGAGCGCGATGTCGCCCAGATCGAAGCGCTGCGCGGCCGGGTCCAGGGCGAGGCCCAGGCCGCCCGCGACGCCCTGACCGCCGCCGAGGAGCGGCTGGGGGCGGTGCAGGCCGGGGCCCGCAAGCAGGCGATGGACGAACTGGCGCTGACCCTCGACGAGGCCGCCCGCGCCCGCGAGGCGGTGGCTTTGTTCGAACGGCGCGGCCAGCGGCTGGAGGTGCGCGCGCCCGCCGCCGGGCTGGTGCGCGGGCTGGCCGCCCATCCGGCCGGCGCCGCGCTGGTTCCGGGCGAGGTGGTGGCCGAATTGTTGCCACCGGCGGCGGCGCGCGAGATCGAGATCCGCCTGCCGCTGGCCGAGGGCGGCCGGGTTCATCCCGGCCAGCCGGCCTGGGTCGGCGGTGGCGGCACCCCGGCCCTGGCCGGGCGGGTCGATTGGGTGGCCGAGCCGGCGGCGGACGAGGGCTCGGGCCGGCCCGAGCGTCAGGCCCGGGTGGTGCTGCCGGCGGCGGGGGGGGCCGAACCGGCCGCGCTGCTGCCGGATCAGGCGGTGTCGGTGTCGATCGTGGTGGGGGAACGGCCGCTGCTGCGGGCGCTGCTGGCGCCGCTGCTCGGCCGGCTCGGCGCCGTGCCGGAGGACGGGGCATGAGCGCCGCCCCGGCCCCGGGCGAGGGCCGCTCCGCCGGGATGGTGGCGCGGCTGCGGGCCAATTTCCTCGCCGGTCTGCTGGTGGCGGCGCCGATTTCGCTGACGGTCTACATCGTCTGGGCGCTGGTCGGTTTCGTCGATACCGCGGTGTCGGCGCTGTTCCCCGCCTCGTGGGGGCCGGTGTCGCATTACCTGCCGGGAATCGGCGTGCTGCTGGCGGTGGTGGCGGTGACCCTGGTCGGCGCGCTGACCGCCAATCTCGCCGGCCGACTGCTGGTGGCCACCTCCGAGGCGCTGCTGGCCCGCATGCCGGTGGTGCGCAGCCTCTATGCCGCGATCAAGCAGGTGGTCCATACCGTGCTGGCGCAGAAGGCCAACGCCTTCCGCGAGGTGGCGCTGGTCGAATATCCCCGCCCCGGGCTGTGGACGGTGGCCTTCATCACCGGCACCCCCTGCCGCGAGGTGCGAGGCGGCTTCGAGGAGGAGATGGTCAGCATCTTCGTCCCCACCACCCCCAATCCGACCTCCGGCTTCCTGCTGTTCGTGGCGCGCCGCGAGTTGCGGCCGCTGGCGATCAGCGTCGAGGACGCGCTGAAGATGGTGGTCTCGACCGGGATCATCACCCCGGAGGGCCCATAGATATTGGGCTTTCGCCCAAACCCAACCGGGGCGATGCCCCGGACCCCCTTCTTTTTCAAAAATAAAGGGGGTTTGGGGCATCGCCCCAAGCGGGCGCGGGCGGCAGCCCGCCAAAATGAGAACGCCGGAACGGGGGGCGGCGGTGATTGACGCCGCCGCCGTCGCCGCCTAGACAGGGGGTCCCGTCCCTTCCGTCGCGGACCCGCCTCATGAACCGTCTTCTCGCCGTGCTTGTCATCGCCGTCCTGGCCGCGCTCCAGGTCGCCCTGTGGGGCTGGGTCAACCGGCCGGTGCCGCTCGGCCTGTCGTTCGACGAGCCGTTCCCCTCGGTGTCGTTCGCGCCGTTCCAGCGCGGCCAGAGCCCGCTGACCCACGATTATCCCACTCCGGCCCAGGTGGCGGCCGATCTCGGCAAGCTGGCGGGGGTGGCCAAGGGGGTGCGCACCTACACCAGCCTGGAGGGGATGGAGGTGGTGCCGGAAGAAGCCCGCCGCCTCGGCCTCGAGGTGACCCATTCCGCCTGGCTGGGCCAGCGGCCCGAGGTCAACCGCCGCGAGATCGAGGCGCTGGTCGCCGCCGCCAACAGCTATCCCGACGTCATCAAGCGGGTGATCGTCGGCAACGAGGTGCTGCTGCGCCAGGACCTGCCGGTGGACGACCTGATCCAGGCGATCCGTAGCGTGAAAAGCCGGGTCCGCCAGCCGGTGTCCTACGCCGACGTGTGGGCGTTCTGGCTGAAGAACCCGCAACTGGCCAACGAGGTCGATTTCATCACCATCCACATCCTGCCCTATTGGGAGGATGAGCCGATCGCGGTCGAGGACAGCGCCCGCCACATCGTCGAGATCTATCGCCGCGTCGCCGCCGCCTTTCCCGGCAAGCCGATCCTGATCGGCGAGGCCGGCTGGCCGACCCGGGGCCGCTCGCGCGGCGCGGCGGTGGCCAATATCGAGAACGGCGCCGCCTTCGTTCGCACCCTGGCCCGGGTATCGAAGGAGAACGGCTTCGATTACAACGTGGTCGAGGCGTTCGACCAGCCGTGGAAGGCCCAGCTCGAAGGCACCGTCGGCGCCAAATGGGGGGTCGAGGACATCGACCGCCGGGTCAAGTTCCGCATGTCCGGCCCGGTCGAGCCCAGCCCGTCCTGGCCGGTCCATGCCGCTGCCGCCGCCGGCTTCGGCAGCCTGCTCGGCCTCGTCGCTCTGCTGCGGTCGCGCGCCCGCTATCGCCTCGGCGCCGGTCTGGTGGTGGCGCTGCTGACCCAGACCCTGGGCGGGCTGGCGGTGTGGCAGGCGGTCAACGCCCAGGCGCTGGCGTTCGACCTCACCGACCAATGCTGGGCGCTGGTGCGGATCGGGTTGCAGGTCGGGTTCGCCCTGGTGCTGGCCCGCGCCGCCGCGCTGGCCCTGGCGGCCGAGGCGCCGCCCCCGGCCGACCGCTGGGGCGAGCGGCTTGGCACCCTCTACGGCGTCGCCGCGATCACCGCCTCGGCGCTGCTGCTGATCGACGGCCGCTATCGCGACATTCCCTGCCTGGAATTCCTGGTGCCGTGCCTTGGCCTGACCGCCTACGCGCTGGCGCGGCGGTTCGCGCTCGGGCTGGGTTGGGTCGAGGCCTTCGCGGTCGGCCGGATCTTCGCCGGCGGCTCGGCCGGTGGGATGAGCGGGGCGCGGACGATGGCGCTCGGCCTCGGCCTCGCCGCTTTGGCCGGGCCGCTGTCCGAGGCGGTGGCGCTGGCGCGCGGCGCCGATTT
>JBDLVO010000520.1:0-6375 GCA_039804805.1 Pseudomonadota bacterium | reverse complement strand
GGGATGACGCAGCGTCAGCACCGCGCCGGCGGGGGCGTCGCGGCCGAACCCGAGCAGGAAGCGGCCGGAGGCGGCCACCGGCACCGCGACCGCGTCGAGCCACACCTGGTCGCCCGGCCCGGCCCACCCGGCCAGCAGCCCGCCTTGTTCGGCCCGGCCGGCGAGAAGCGGGGGCTCCGCCGCCGCCGACAGGGCCGGCAGCAGCAGCAACAACACCAGCAGCAGGCGGATCATGGCGTCTTCGGCACCCAGCGCAGACTGGCGACGCTGCTCTGATTGCACAATTCGGTGATGCGGGCGGCGGACAGCCGGCTCGGGGTGACGCCGTTGATCGACAGGGTGCCCTTGCGCACCAGCGTCCAGCCGGCGGCGGCGCAGGCGTGCGGCGGCACCTTTTCGGCCACCACCACCGTCGGCTGGCCGTCCTGCACCGTGCGGCGCAGCGGCCCGCCGAGCAGATGGGTCGGCATCGGCGGCGCCTCGGCGGCGGCGGCGATCTGCTCGGCCAGCCGCTGACCGTCGGCCATCTCCGGCGCCGGAGCGGGATGGACGGTCAGCCCCCACATCCACAGCAGACAGCCGATCAGGACGGTACCGCCGCCGGCGAGGGTGAGGGCGCGGGCGGCGGCATGATGGTGGGACGACGACGACGGGCGGCGTCGCCGCTTGGGCGGCGCGCGCAGGCCCCGCGCCGTTTCCGGTCGGGGCAGCCGGGCGTCGCGGGCGCGGCGCAGCACCACCAGACATTGGCGGGCGGCAAGATGAACGGTTTCGGGCCGGTCGGGCACCACCCCGGCCAGAATTGAATCGATCCGGGCGGTCAGTTCGCCCCGCAGCGCCTGATCCGACGGGCGGCCCAGCATCAGCCCGAGCGCGGCCAAGCTGGCGTCACGCAGGCGCGCCGGATCCCCGGTCTGGGAAATCTTGTGGATAAGGGCCTGGAACAGCGCGCCCTGTTCCTCGGTCGAGGCTGTCATCGGCACTCGGCATGTCCATCTACATCAACAGCCCATTCCCATCGGCAAGCGTGACAGCGCAAAGTTTAAGAAGATATTACACCAACGGGTAAGAGCCCTAGGCAGGAGAATATATGACATCCGATCTGGCCCACATGACGCTCGCCCACGACCTGTCGCTGGCCGACCTTTATCAACGGCAGGGGTTGATCCGGCTCGACCGGATTTTCCTCGACGTCCTATCCGCCACCGATCCGGCGCTGGCGACGTGGCTGGGCGCGGCCCGGGCCGGCGCGCCGAGTCCGGCCGACCGCCCGGCACTGATGCTGGCGCTGGCGCCGCTGCTCGACGATTTCCTGGCCGGGCTGTTCGGCCTGCGCGCCCCGGTGGCGGCGCTGGCGGCGGCGCATGACGAGCTGGCGCCGCTGTTCGCCGCCAAGCGCCAGTTCGTCCAGCGCCGCGCCGCCCGCGCCTGTCCGCCGGCCGAGGCGGCCGGGTTCGACCTCGCCGCGCTGACCGCCGAATACGAGACCCGCAGCGGCGAGCCCTACAGCGATCTCGGCTTCGCCCGGCGGGTGCTGGCCTGGCTCGACGACGAGGCCACCCACGGCGACGATCTCGCCCTCGCCACCCGGCTGGCGGCGGCGCGGCTGGCCGGCGCCCCCGGGGCCGGGCCGGCCGGGCCGCTGTTCACCCTGCCCGAGCGGCGCGACCCCGCCGCCCCGGTCGGGGCGCGGCGCCATGACGAGGACGGGCGGCAGGTGTGGCGGGCCGAGCCGGCGGCGCGGCGCGAACGCGACGGCTTCGACCTGACCGACCCCGGCACCAGCCTGGCCCAGGCGCTCGATCAGGCCCGCTACTGCATCCATTGCGCCCATCAGGGCAAGGACAGTTGCCGCACCGGTCTGGTCCGGCGCGACGGCGGCGCCCATGCCGGCTGCCCGCTCGGGGTGCGGATCTCCGAGATGCACGAGACCAAGGCCGCCGGCCTGCCGCTGGCGGCGTTGGCGGTGGTGGCGGTCAACAATCCGCTGCTGGCCGGCACCGGCCACCGCATCTGCTCGGCCTGCCAGGAGGCCTGCGTCTACGGCAACCAGAACCGCGACCCGGTCGATACCCCGGCGGTGGAAAGCCGGGTGCTGCGCGACGTGCTCGATTTGCCGTGGGGGTTCGAGATCTATTCGCTGCTGACGCGGTGGAATCCGCTCGATTTCGACCGGCCGCTGCCGCTGGCGCCGAGCGGACGGGCGGTGCTGGTGGTCGGGCTCGGCCCGGCCGGCTACACCCTGGCCCACCATCTGCTTCAGGACGGCCACACCGTGGTGGCGATCGACGGGCTGAAGATCGAGCCGCTCGACCCGCTGTGGTCGGGGCGGACCGCCGATGGCGCCCGCCGGCCGTTCCAGCCGCTGCGCGACGTCCGCGCCCTGGCCCGGCCGCTGGGCGAGCGGGTGCCGGGCGGGTTCGGCGGCGTGGCCGAATACGGCATCACCGCCCGCTGGGACAAGAACAACCTCGACCTGATCCGGCTGCTGCTGGAGCGGCGCGAGCACTTCGCCCTGCATGGCGGGGTGCGGTTCGGCGGCGCGCTCGATTTCGACCGCGCCCGGGCGCTGGGCTTCGACCATGTCGCCCTGGCGCTGGGGGCGGGGCGGCCGACCCTGCCCGATCTGCCCGGGGCGCTGGCGCGCGGGGTGCGGCTGGCCTCCGACTTCCTGATGACGCTGCAACTGACCGGGGCGGCGCGGCGCGACGCGCTGGCCCATCTCCAGCTCCGCCTGCCGGTGGTGGTGATCGGCGGCGGCCTGACCGCGATCGATGCCGCCACCGAGGCGCTGGCCTATTACCCGGTCGAGGTCGAAAGCTTCCTCGCCCGGGTCGAGGCGCTGACCACGGCGGACGGGGTGTCGCCGCTCGACGACTGGCCGGCGGCCGAACGCGCCATCGCCGAGGAGTTCATCGCCCACGCCCGGACGATCCGGGCCGAACGCGCCGCCGCCGCCGCCGAGGGCCGCCCGCCCCGGCTGGGGGCGCTGCTGGCCGGCTGGGGCGGCGCCACCGTGGTCTATCGGCGCGGGCTGGCCGACAGCCCGGCCTGGCGCAACCGCGACGAGGTGACCCACGCCCTGGCCGAGGGGATCGGCTTCGCCGAGCACCTCACCCCGCTGGCGATCGACACCGATGCCGACGGCGCCGCCGGCGCGATCCGGCTGCGCGACGCCGCCGGCGCCGAGCATCGGCTCCCGGCCCGTACCGTGCTGATCGCCGCCGGCACCGCCCCCAACACCGCCCTGGCGCGCGAACTGCCCGGCATCCCCCTCGACGGCGCCCATTTCCAGGCGGTGGACGAGGATGGCGGCGCGGTGACCCCCGAGCGCAGCCCCAAACCGGCGCGGCCCTCGGTGCTGATGCGGGTCGAGGGCCAGGAGGGGCGGGTCAGTTTCTTCGGCGACCTGCATCCGTCCTATGCCGGCAACGTGGTGTCGGCGATGGCCTCGGCCCACCAGGGCCACGCCGTGATCACCCGCGCCCTGGCCAAGCTGCCGGCGGGAGCGGCCCCCCCGGCCGAGGTGCTGTTCGCCGGGCTCGACGACCTGCTGCGGCCGACGGTGCAGTCGGTGACGCGGCTGGCCCCGCGCATCGTCGAACTGGTGGTGCGCGCCCCCGCCGCCGCCCGCGCCTTCCGCCCCGGCCAGTTCTTCCGCCTGCAGAATTACGAGCGGCCGTGGGGCCGGACCGAGCCGGACCGGCTGGCGATGGAGGGGCTGGCCCTGACCGGGGCCTGGGTCGATCCCGCCGCCGGGCTGGTGGGGATGGTGGTGCTGGAGATGGGCGGCTCGTCCGATCTGGTCGCCACCCTGCGCCCCGACGAGCCGGTGGTGCTGATGGGGCCGAGCGGCGCCCCCACCCATGTCTGCGGCCACGAGACGGTGCTGCTGGTCGGCGGCGGGCTCGGCAACGCGGTGCTGGTGTCGATCGGCGCCGCCTTCCGCGCCGCCGGGGCGCGGGTGCTGTATTTCGCCGGCTACCGCACGAGGGAGGACCGCTTCAAGCCCGACGAGATCCGCGCCGCCGCCGACCGGGTGGTGTGGTGCGTCGATCGCGGCGCGGCCTTCGCCGCCGAATCGCCCCACGAGCACAGTTTCGTCGGCAACGTGATCGACGCGATCGAGGCCTATGGCCAGGGCCGGCTCGGCCCGACCGACCTGCCGCTCGACCGCGTCGACCGGGTGATCGTGATCGGCTCGGACCGGATGATGGCGGCGGTGGCGGCGGCCCGCCACGACCGGCTGGCGCCGTGGCTGAAGCCCGACCATACCGCGATCGGCTCGATCAACGCGCCGATGCAATGCATGCTGAAGGAGGTGTGCGCCCAGTGCCTGCAACGCCACCACGACCCGGTCAGCGGCGAGACCCGCTTCGTCTTCACCTGCGCCGACCAGGACCAGCCGCTCGATCAGGTCGATTTCGCCAGCCTGGGCGACCGCCTCGCCCAGAACGCGGCGTGGGAGCGGCTGGGCCGGGGGTGGATCGACCTGCGCCTGCGCCAGAGCGGCTGGCGGGAGGGGTGATCCCCTTCCCGCCCGGGAATGCGTCATCGTTTCGACATCAATCTTTCACATCGTGACGGTTCCAGCCACCGGCGACAGCCTCGCGGAAGCGGAGTACAGTCGCCGGCGTTTTACGCTCTCGAGGGGGGAACTCAGAGGTCATGACCCATCCGACCACGCTGCCGGCCTGGACAGCGCTCGAAGCGCGCGCGGCGACCGAGGGAGCCCGGCCGATGCGGGCGCTGTTCGCCGAGGATCCGCGCCGCTTCGCCGATTTCTCGCTCCGGCTGGGCGATCTGCTGCTCGATTATTCCAAGAACCGGATCGATCGCGCCACCCGCGACCTGCTGGTGGCGCTGGCCGGGCAGGCCGGGGTCGAGGCGGCGCGCGACGCGATGTTCGCCGGCGCCGAATGGAACCTGACCGAACACCGCGCCGTGCTGCATGTCGCCCTGCGCAACCGCTCCGACCGGCCGGTCCGGGTCGAGGGCCGCGACGTGATGCCCGAGGTGCGGGCGGTGCTGGCCAGGATGCGCGACTTCGCCACCCGGGTGCGCGACGGCTCGTGGCGCGGCGCCACCGGCCAGCCGATCCGCGCGGTGGTCAATATCGGCATCGGCGGTTCCGATCTCGGCCCGGCGATGGTGGTCGAGGCGCTGGCGCCCTACCGCCAGCCCGGACTCGACCTCCATTTCCTGTCCAACGTCGATGGCAGTCACGCCGCCGAGATCCTCAAGCGCTGCGATCCGGCCACCACCCTGTTCATCGTCGCCTCGAAGACCTTCACCACCCAGGAAACCATCGCCAACGCCCACACCGCGCGCGACTGGCTGGTGGCGGCGCTGGGCGAGGCGGCGGTGGCCCACCATTTCGTCGCCCTCTCCACCAACGCCGCGGCGGTGACCGCCTTCGGCATCGACCCGGCCAACATGTTCGCCTTCTGGGACTGGGTCGGCGGGCGCTATTCGCTGTGGTCGGCGATCGGCCTGTCGATCGCGGTGGCGATCGGGTTCGAGCGGTTCGAGCAACTGCTCGACGGCGCCTTCGCGATGGACGAGCATTTCCGCTCGGCCCCGCTCGGGGCCAATCTGCCGGTGCTGCTGGCGCTGATCGGGATCTGGAACGCCAATTTCCTCGGCGCCGAGGCGGTGGCGGTGCTGCCCTACGACCAGTATCTGCACCGCTTCCCCGCCTTCCTCCAGCAGCTCGACATGGAAAGCAACGGCAAATCGGTCGCCCGCGACGGCAGCCCGGTCGGCTGGAGCACCGGGCCGATCCTGTTCGGCGAGCCCGGCACCAACGGCCAGCACGCCTTCTACCAGTTGATCCACCAGGGCACCCGGCTGATCCCCTGCGACTTCCTGGTCGCGGCCGAGACCCACAACCCGATCGGTCCGCATCACCCGATGCTGCTGGCCAACGTGCTGGCCCAGGCCGAGGCGCTGATGCGCGGCCGCGACGAGGCCGAGGTGCGGGCCGAGCTGACCGCCGCCGGCCGGCCGGCGGCCGAGATCGACGCGCTGGTGCCGCACCGGGTGTTCCCCGGCAACCGGCCGAGCAATTTCCTGCTCTACCGCAAACTCGACCCCCACACCCTCGGGATGCTGATCGCGCTTTACGAGCACAAGGTGTTCGTGCAGGGGGTGATCTGGGACATCAACAGCTTCGACCAGTGGGGGGTCGAACTGGGCAAGGCGCTGGCCAAGGTGATCCTGCCCGAACTGACCGGCCCGGCCGCGCCGGCGGCGCATGACGGCTCGACCGCCGGCCTGATCGCGGCGCTGCGCACCCTGCGCGGCGAGGAATAACCGCCAAGGGGCGCCCTGCCCGTCCGCGCCGTTATCGGGCTTGTCTTATGACATTCGAGC
>JBDLVO010000519.1:0-6958 GCA_039804805.1 Pseudomonadota bacterium | reverse complement strand
ACGAACAAGACCAAATACGAGATACAATCTACACACTCCATTTCAGACCTTTGCACTACCCAACAACTCTTCTCCGGCGGCCCCCCGGTTCGACGATTGAAACCGGCGACGGCCGGCCTGTATGATCCGCCGCCCGCCCGTCCCCCGGGCGGCCGTCGCAACAATTCGAGTTTCCGCCGTGGCCGTTCCGCTCAAACAGACCCTGCGCATCGGCGCCTATGTCGTGCGCCAGCATCTCTCCGGCGCCCGCCGCTATCCGCTGGTGCTGATGATGGAGCCGCTGCTGCGCTGCAACCTCGCCTGTGCCGGCTGTGGCAAGATCGATTATCCCGACGACGTGCTGAACGCCCGCCTGTCGGTCAAGGACGCGCTCGATTCGGTCGATCAGTGTCCCGCCCCGGTGGTGGTGCTGGCCGGCGGCGAGCCGCTGCTGCATCGCGAGATCGACCGCATCGTGCGCGGCACCCTGGCGCGCGGCAAGTTCGTCTATCTCTGCACCAACGCCCTGCTGCTGGAAAAGAAGCTCGATCTGTTCGAGCCCAATCCGGCCTTCACCTTCACCGTCCATCTCGACGGCGACCGCGACGACCACGACCGCGCGGTGTCGCGCAACGGCACCTTCGATCAGGCGGTGTCGGCGATCCGCGCCGCCCGCGCCCGGGGCTTCCGGGTCAACATCAACTGCACCCTGTTCAACACCGCCGACCCCGAACGGGTGGCGGCATTCTTCGACTTCGCCCACCAGGCCGGGGTCGAGGGCATCACCCTGTCGCCCGGCTACGCCTACGAGCGCGCCCCCGACGGGCAGCATTTCCTCACCCGCCGCGCCACCAAGGACCTGTTCCGCGCCATCTTCCAGCGCGGGCGCGGCCGGGGCTGGAAGTTCACCCAGTCCTCGCTGTTCCTCGATTTCCTCTGCGGCAACCAGACCTATGCCTGCACGCCGTGGGGCAACCCGACCCGCACCGTGTTCGGCTGGCAGCGCCCCTGCTACCTGCTGGGCGAGGGCTATGCCCGCACCTATCAGGAACTGATGGACGAGACCGACTGGGACTCCTACGGCACCGGCCGCTATGAAAAATGCGCCGATTGCATGGTCCACAGCGGCTACGAGGCGACGGCGGTGACCGACACCCTCGACCATCCGCTGAAGGCGGCCCGGGTCGCCCTGTTCGGACCGCGCACCAGCGGCGCGTTCGCCCCCGACCTGCCGCTCGACGGCCAGCGTCCGGCGGTGGACCGCTATGACGAGCTGCTGGCCGAGGGCCGCGCCGCCATCGCCATCGCCGCCGCCGAACAGGCGGAATGACGGAACGGACGCCGCCCGGACCGGTCCGGGCGGCGTCCCCGTCCCTCAGCCCCGGCCGGGCAGCATCCGGCGCAGGGTGTCGTCCTTCCGCACGACATGATGACGCAGCGCGGCACCGACATGGGCCAGCAGCGCCACCGCCAGCATCCAGCCGAGCATCTGATGCTCGAACGCGAACAGCTCGTGCAGCGCCTCGTCGGGCTCGACCAGCAGCGGAACGTGGAAGCCGAACAGGGTAACGGCATGGCCGCCGCTTTCGGCCATCAGCACGCCGACCAGCGGCAAGGCCAGCATCAGGCCGTACAGCACGGCATGGACCAGCGCCGCCGCCATCCGCTCGAACGGGGTGGCGGTCGGCAGGGCACGGGGCGGACGGCGCAGCCGGCGCCACACCAGCCGGGCCAGGGTCAGCACGAAGATCAGACCGCCCAGGGTGGCGTGCAGGCCGATCAGTTCGCTGCGTTCCGGCCCGCGCGGCAGTCCGCCGATCACGTGCCCCATCCCCCACAGCCCGAGGATGATCAGCGCCATCCCCCAATGGAAACTCATCGCCACCGCGTCATAGCGGCCGGCAGATTGGCTGGACATCCGCGAAAAACCTCCGGTTGACGAAAAACCGGGGGGAAGTTAGTGCAGCCCCGGCGCCGAGAAAACAGGAAAACGCCGGGAGACCGCCGGTCGGCGCCTGTTGACTTTGCCGCGCCTTCGCCTACCCTCGAAGCACGGTATAAAACGACGACACCATCGGGGAGGGGCCTGGCGATGCAGGGAATGCGAACCGGCCTCGGCGCCGCGATCCTGGTACTGGCCCTGGCCGGCTGTTCCGAATCCTTCCGCAACCTGCCGCCGCCGCGCGGCGCCTGGCCGGCCCCGGTGGCGCCGGCACTGCCGTCGACCCCGTTGGCGGCCCCGACCCTGACCCTCGACATCCCGCCCGGACTCGCCGCCGACCCGGCGGCCCAGCGCTTCGTCGCCCTGCGCGCGCTGGCCGAGGCCGGCGCGGTCGGTGCCGACGACGCCGAGGCCCGGCGCACCGCCAATCTCGGCGCCCTGCTGCCCTACGACCAGCCGCCGCCCGCCGCCGGACTCGACCAGCCGGCGCCGGTGGCGGAAATGGCCGCCCGGCTGGCCCAACTGGGCGGACCGAACGGCGGCGGGGGCGAACGGGAGATGCTGCTCGACCGGCTGCTGCCGGCGGCGCCGCGCCAGCGCGCCCTGCCGCCGCCGCGCGACCCGGCGACGCTGCAACGCGACCGCGAGCGCACCGGCACCCTGTCCGGGCTGGGCCTGATCAGCCCGGAGGAGGCGGCGCGCGAACAGGCGGCGATCGCGGCGATCGAACAGAGCCAGCCGACCCGGCTGACCCCGCCGACCGCCCCTCCCGCAGCGGCCCACGCCAAGCCGGCCCATGCCAAGCCGGCGCTTGCCAAACCGGCCGGGGACAAACCGGCCCGGGCCAGGACCGCGCCGGCCCCGGCGGCGGCCGATGCGGGGGTGGCCGAGGCCAAGCCGGCCGAGGCGCCGGGCGGCGCCATTCCCGCTGGCGGCAAGGGGCCGGTCGGAGTACATCTGCTGTCGATGGCCAGCCCATCGACCACCGACATGGCGGTGGCGGCGCTGAAACGGGACAACCCGGAACTGGCGGCGCTGACCTTCAAGGCGGTCAAGACGGTGATTCCCGACCTCGGGACCACTTACCGGCTGCTGGCCGGGCCTATCGCGCCCGCCGAGGCCGAAAGCCTGTGTCGCACCCTCAGGACCCGGGGACAGTCCTGTGTGGTCAGCGACTTCGACGACCATTGAGCGCGGCACCCCGGGCGGGGGCCCGACGCGGAGGGAGAGACGAGATGACCGATTATTCTGCTCAAGTGCGTGAGGATTTCGTGGCGGTGGACGGCACCGTCACCCGCCTGTTCGCCGACATCGTCGAGATCAAGACCGCGAGCGGCGCCGCCGTGCGCTACCGCGCCGCAAAGGCGGTGCCGCGGCTGCGACTCGGCCAGTCGATCGTGATCATCGCCCGCAAGGAATGCGATCAGGCCGCGCTGGTGCTGAACCGCACCACCCGCAAGACCCTGCGGCTCGAATCCTCGCTGCGCGGCACCGCGATGTCGAAATACGTCGCCGGCCTCAGCCTGTACGCGCTCGGCGCGGTGGCGTTCTTCGCCGGGGTGCTGCCGCCGGTGGCGGCGACCTGGGGCGGCCTCGCCCTGTTCGCCGCCGGGCTCGGGGTGATCCTGCTGACCCCGGTGCGCGACGACGGCGCCTATGCCGACGCCTTCGACGCCTTCATCGCCGAGCAGTGGGGCGCCGCCCCGGCCGGCGCCGGCGCGGCGATCCTGCGCGGTTCGTCGTTCCGCTGACGGGACGGGGCGCGGTCCGGCCGGACCGCCGCCCCCCTGTTTTCGGCCGTCGGGCGGGACGGGGGCCTCGCCCCCGCCCCGTCCGGGCCTTCAGTGACCGTTGCCGCTGCGGCGGGGTTTGACCTCCAGCCGCGACCAGGGGGCCCGCTGCCGGCAGGACGACAGCCCGTCGCGCACCAGCCGTTCGACCCGGTGGCGCAGCCGGGGCAGCCGGTGCAGATCGACCAGCCGCCGACGCAGGAAGGCCCAGGTTTCGACCGAACCTTCCGACGCATCATCCAGCCAGAAGAACAGGGTGGCGGAATAGAGCGCCGCCAGCGAGCCGCGCTTGGTCGCCCAGGCGAGGTCATGGCTCTGGTCGCCCACCGCCCGCCACAGCGCGTCGGCGGTGCCCCAGCCCAGCCGGGCCGCCAGCGGCAGATTGGCCGGCAACGCCAGCAGGGCGACGCCACGGCGGATCGCCTCGCGCTGGGCGGCCCAGGGATCCAGCCGCAGCTTGATCGCGGCGAACACCCGTTCGTCGATCTTGCCGCCACGCGGCCCGACGGCGGCGAAATCGGCCTCCATCCGTCGGTCGCCGAGATCGATGAAATGGGCCAGCGCCTCGACCGGCCCGCCGGGGAACAGCCGCAGCGGCGCCGAGGCGGCCAGACCCAGTTCCTGCGCCGCCTCGGCCAGCGCCGCCGGCGCCCAGCCGTCGAAGGCGACATGCGGCAGCGCCGCCAACACCAGATCGTCGCGTTTGCCGCGGGGATCGCTCTGCATCACCCAAGCCCCTTCCCAACCAACCGTCACTGTGATATCAAGCGCCTTCCCGGGCGGCAGCGATGCCGTGCGATCGGGATGGCTTTCCAAGCGTAGAGGAGCGGTGGCGAAACGTGCAAGTACTCGTTCGTGACAACAACGTCGATCAGGCCCTTAAGGCGCTCAAGAAGAAGATGCAGCGCGAAGGGGTGTTCCGCGAAATGAAGCTGCGCCGGAACTACGAGAAGCCGTCCGAGCGTCGCGCCCGGGAAAAGGCCGAGGCCGTGCGCCGCGCCCGCAAGCTGGAGCGTAAGCGGCTCGAACGCGAGGGGTTCTAACCCTTCGCCTGACTCGCGCGCGGCCCCGCTCAGGCGGAGCCGTCACGTCGCCGGGGTTCGTTTCCCCCGGTTATCGCGCGCCAGCCGCAAGCTTCGTCGCATACGCCCCCCCGCACTCCGCCGGTTCGCCGGCTGGGGACGGGTTGGGGCGGTGTGCGCTTTTTACGCCTCTCCACGC
Organism: Pseudomonadota bacterium; assembly: GCA_039804805.1. Taxonomy (GTDB): domain Bacteria; phylum Pseudomonadota; class Alphaproteobacteria; order Rhodospirillales; family Magnetospirillaceae; genus Phaeospirillum. The sequence goes on along the minus strand of JBDLVO010000519.1, from coordinate 2,026 downwards.
CCCGGGTGCCGCACCCGTCCGGGCGCTTTTGGTGTTTGCCCGACGCCAAAATGACCGGGGTCCAGGGGCCTTGCGGCCCCTGGCGGGTGCGGGCGGAGCCCGCTTTAATCAGCGCAGGGCGACGAGTTCGGCCAGCAGGGGGTCGATTTCGCCAACCAGGACGGCGAGATCGCGATAGGCGTCGCGCATGGTGCCGGCATCGGGACAGGGATGGCCGCCGATGCGATTGGCCTGCAACATCCGGAGCGCGGCGGCGACCGACTGGCCGCGCACGAAACCGGCGATGTGGTCCACCCCGCCATAATGCCGGGCCAGCGCCCCGGCCAAAGCCGGCGGCAACAGACCGATTCCGGCCTGGGCGGCGCGCCAGCCGGCATCGAACCCGGCCAGGGCCAGCACGGCGGCGACGAACGACACCCCGGCCTCGGCGTTGGGCGGCGCGACCAGCCGGGCGAAAGCGTCGCGGCGGGCGGCCAGTTCGACCGCCAGGGTGGCGGCGACGGCGCGGCGACGGCGGGCTTCGTCCTGACGGCGTAGCGCCAGCAGGGTCACCAGCCCGACCAGCCCGGCGAGGATCGCCCCGACCAGCAGCGCCGCCGCCTGGAGCCAGGCCGCCGCGATCGGAGCGGCGGGCGGCGCGGCGGGCGGGGCGGCGGGCGCCGGAGCGACCGGCTCCGGCGCGGTGGGCGTGGACGGGACGGGCGTGGGCGCGACGGGTTCGGCGGCCGGCGGCGCGGCGGTTTCCGCCGCCGGAGCGGGCACGTCGGCGACCGGGGCGGACGCTTCCGGGAGCGGAGCGGCGGCCGGGGCCGACTCGACCGCCTCAGCGGGCGCGGCCGGCGCGGCGGCGGGCTCCTCCGCCCGGACCAAGCCGGGCGCCAGCAGAGCGAGGGCCAGCATCAGGACGGCGACGTTGCGCATGGATCCCCCATCAAGCAGACTGGGGCGGAGCCCGGGCGGGTCACCATAGACGAGGATCGGCGCGGCGCAAAGCTCCGGCGGCAGGAAAGGATCAGGCGGCGATGAGCATCCGCAATCTCTCCCACCTGTTCGATCCCAAGGCGGTGGCGGTGATCGGCGCCTCGGAACGGCCGCTGTCGGCCGGGGCGGTGGTGATCCGCAACCTGCTGACCGGCGGCTTCAAGGGACCGATCATGCCGGTCCATCCCGACCTGCGCGCGGTGTCGGGGGTGCTGGCCTATCCCCGCATCGACGCTTTGCCGCTGGTGCCGGACCTCGCGGTGCTGTGCACCCCGGGCGCGGCGGTGCCGGATCTGCTCGACCAGCTCGGCCGGCTCGGCACCCGCGCCGCGGTGGTGATCGCCACCGATGTCGAACGCCCCGCCCTGCTCGCCGCCGCCCGGCCGCACGGTTTGCGGGTACTGGGCACCGGCAGCCTGGGCATCCTGGTGCCGCGCATCGGCCTCGCCGCCAGCTTCTCGCGCCAGCCGGCCCTGCCCGGCAAGGTCGCGCTGGTGTCGCAATCGGGCGCGCTGTGCGGGGCGCTGCTCGACTGGGCGCGGCCGCACGGGATCGGCTTTTCCCATTTCATCAGCCTGGGCGCGGGCGACGACATCGATTTCGCCGACGTGCTCGATTACCTCGCCAACGACGACCAGACCCGGGCGATCCTGCTTTACATCGAACAGATCCGCCGCCGGGGCGATCTGGTCGGCGCCGCCCGCGCCGCCGCGCGCAACAAACCGCTGCTGCTGGTGCGGGTGCCGGAGCATCCCGATTTGCGCCGGCCCGGCGCCTTCCTGGCCGAGACGCTGGCCAGCCCCGAGGAATGCTTCGACGCCACCGTCCGCCGCTGCGGCGCGCTCCGGGTCGGCGACATCGACGAGATGTTCGGCGCGGTCGAGACCCTGGCGCGCGGCCGGGTGATGGCGGGCAAGCGGCTGGCGGTGGTGTCGAACGGCGGCGGAGTGGCGATGATGACCCTGGCCGAGATGGGCGCCCCGGGCGATCCCCGCCTCGCCGGGCTGGCCGAGGAGACCCGGGCCAGGCTGGCGGCGCGGCTGCC
>JBDLVO010000518.1:0-4514 GCA_039804805.1 Pseudomonadota bacterium | reverse complement strand
AGCCCTGCTCCATCACCACCGCCGCGATCTCGGCGCCGATGCCGGCATAGGCCCAGCCCTCCTCCGCCGTCACCAGCCGGTTGGTCTTGCGCAGAGAACTCAGGATGGTGGCGGTGTCGAGCGGACGCAGCGAGCGCAGGTTGATCACCTCGGCCTCGATTCCCTCGGCGGCGAGCAGCCGGGCGGCGGCGAGGGCGACATCGACCATCCGCGACCACGCCACCAGGGTGACGCCGTCGCCGGGGCGGACGATCTCGGCCTGGCCGATCGGCAGGACGAAATCGGGATCGTCGGGCAGGTCGAAGCTCTGGCCATAGAGCAGTTCGTTTTCCAGCACCACCACCGGGTTGGGGTCGCGGATCGCCGCCTTCAGCAGGCCCTTGGCGTCGGCGGCGCTCCACGGCGCCACCACCTTGAGGCCGGGGCAGTGGGCGTACCAGGAGGAGAAATCCTGGCTGTGCTGGGCGGCGACCCGGGCGGCGGCGCCGTTGGGGCCACGGAACACGATCGGGCAATTGATCTGGCCGCCCGACATATAAAGAGTCTTGGCGGCGGAATTGATCAGGTGGTCGATCGCCTGCATCGAGAAATTGAAGGTCATGAACTCGACCACCGGCCTGAGCCCGGCGAAGGCGGCGCCGCAGGCCAGCCCGGCGAAACCGCTCTCGGTGATCGGGGTGTCGATCACCCGGCGCGGGCCGAATTCGTCGAGCAGACCCTGGCTGATCTTGTAGGCGCCCTGATATTCGGCCACCTCCTCGCCCAGCAGGAATACCTCGGGGGTGCGCCGCATTTCCTCGGCCAGCGCCTCGCGCAGCGCCTCGCGCACGGTGACGCGGCGGGTGGCGGCCGACGGGGCGGAGGACGGCGCGGCGGCGGGGGGCGTCACGGCGGGGGGTGGGGGGGCCACCGGCACCGGGGCGGCGGCGGGGATGTCCCCGGCCGGCAGGGTCTCGCCCGGGGCCAGCAGCAGGGCGATCGGGGTGTTGACGGCGACGCCGTCACTGCCGGCGGGGACCAGGATGCGGCCGAGGATCCCCTCGTCCACCGCCTCCAGTTCCATCGTCGCCTTGTCGGTTTCGATCTCGGCGATGACGTCGCCGGAGCGGATGGGGTCGCCCTCGGCCTTCAGCCAGCGGGCGAGGCGGCCGTCGCGCATGGTCGGCGACAGCGCCGGCATCAGGATCGGGGTCGGCATCGGTGCGCCTCCCTCAGGCTTCGCGCACCACGTCGCGGGTCAGCGCGGCGGGGTCGGGTTCGGGGCTGGACTGGGCGAAGTCGGCGGCGGCGGCGATTTCGGCCCGGATGGCGCGGTCGATCTCGTCGAGCCGGCCTTGTTCGACCAGCCCGTGGTCGAGCATGGTCCGGGCGAGGCGGGCGATCGGATCGTGATGCTCGCGCATCTCGGTCACCTCCTCCTTGCTGCGGTACTTGGCCGGGTCGGACATCGAATGGCCGCGATAGCGGTAGGTCATGGTCTCGAGGATGAACGGCCCGGCCCCGCCCCGGGCGTGGGACAAGGCGCGGGCGGCGGCGGAGCGCACCGCCAGCACGTTCATCCCGTCCACCCGCGTGCCGGGAATGCCATAGCCGGCGCCGCGCCCGCTCAGTTCCTCGCCGGCGGCGTGGCGGGCGGAACTGGTGCCCATCGCATAGCGGTTGTTCTCGATCACGAACAGCACCGGCAGCCGCCACAGCGCCGCCATGTTGAAGGCCTCGTAGACCTGGCCCTGATTGACCGCGCCATCGCCGAGATAGACGTGCGCCACCCCGCCATCCTCGCGGTAGTGGTGGGCGAAGGCCAGCCCGACCCCGAGCGGCACCTGGGCGCCGACGATGCCATGGCCGCCATAGAAACCTTTTTCGCGGCTGAACAGGTGCATCGAGCCGCCCTTGCCGTGCGACAGGCCGGAGGCGCGGCCGAGCAGTTCGGCCATCACCGCGCCGGGATCGACCCCGCGCGCCAGCAGATGGGCGTGGTCGCGATAGGAGGTGATGCAGGAATCCGCCGGGGCGGCGACCGCCTCGATCCCGGCCACCACCGCCTCCTGACCGATATAGAGATGACAGAAGCCGGCGATCAGCCCCATGCCGTAAAGCTGGCCGGCCTTTTCCTCGAACCGGCGCAGCCGCAGCATGGCGCGGTAGAGATCAAGCAGGGTTTCGGCGGGGAGGGACGGGACGGCGGTGGCGGGGGCGGGGACGCGGAACGGTTCGGCCATGGGCTCTCCCCTGCGACGTGAAGCAAAGGGTGACCTCTGGCAGATGGGGCCTGCCCGCCCCGCCCGCAAGGGGGGGGAGGGGGCCGGCCCGGTCAGGGCGTTTCCGCCTCGGCCGGCGGGGCGGCGTCGGCGTTGGCCGAGATGGCGTTGCTCTGCTGGGCGAGGAGGGCGGCGAGATCGGCGTCGGCGGGGTGACGCGAGGCCCAGCCCTCGGTGTTGGCCTGCCAGTCGCGGTCGAGGTCGTAGCTGACCTCGCGGCAATGGTCGGGGGCGCCGGTGCAATCGATCAGCAGCGAGGGGGCGAGGGCGCGCCGGATCACGCTGCCCTCGGCCAGCCCGCGCGAGGTGACGGTCAGCAGCACGCGCGGCAGCGGCCGGATCAGGGCGATGGAATTACCGAACAGCGGCAGGGCGCACAGCGGGTGCCGCGCCGTGTCGCCGGCGGTGGCCAGCCCGCAACTGAAGCGGGTCGAGGTCTTGTTGAAGATTTCGATCATGTCGGGGGTGCCGGTGGAAAGCACCTGGCCGGTGCCGCTGGCGGCGGTGACCGCAAGGGTCTGGCCGCGTCCGACCGGATAGAGCGTCGCGAAGGTGACCGGGTGCCCCTCGGTCAGGGTGGTGTCGTGCGAGACGTAGGCCTCGCACCCGTCGCCGACGGTGATCGAGATCCGTTCCGCGAGGTCGGTGATGCGTCGCCAGACGGTCGGCTGGGCGCGGGCGGCGCTGCTGGCGAACGCCCGGCACACCAGCAAATCGAGGCCGGCCTCGCGTAGCGTGGCCAGGGTGGTTTCGCTGAGGGTGATGGTGATCTGACAGGTTTCGGTCATCGGCTCTTCCCCATCGCGCCGGCATGGTTGCAACCGGCCAGGGGAAAGCATAGCCCAGCGGGTGGGGCGGCGACAGCGGGCGGACTCAGCGCCGGCGGTCGAACACCACCACGTCGCCCTCGCGGCTCATGTTGAGCATGATCCGCGCCCGTTCCTCCAGCATGTCCTGGTCGAGATGGTCGGGGCGGAGCAGGCTGACGCGGTGTTCCATCTCGGCGCGCTCGGTGGCGATCTTGTCGAGCTGAAGCTGGGCCTCGGCGATCTCGCCGTTGAGGCGCAGCCAAGCGCGCACGCCGCGATCGCCCTCGACGGTGTGGTAGGCGAAATACACCACCGCCCCGACCCCGATCATCGGCCCGGAGATATGGCGCAGATAGCGACGAAAAACCTGAATCATGGGGTAATCAGATCACAGCCCGAATCGGCCCGTCAAGCATCGGCACAGCCGAATCCTTCGTTTTCCGACCGCCCAGGAAAGAGGTCGGCGATCGGGGGCGGAGTCTGTGACTTGGCTCACAGCCAGCCTGTGAACAGACTGTGAACCGGAATTTTAGCCGTCGCCGCCGTTCACTTGTCGCGGCGGCGGCGGCGGTCGAGATCGGCGGCGGCCAGCACGGTCTCGGCCGGTTCGCTGCCGTCGATCCGGTGGAGGCCGAAGCCGAAGGCAAAGGAATGGCGTCCGCCTTCCCATAGGAACGGGGTCTCGCCCAGCCGGGCGATCAGTTCGGCGGTCTTGGCCGCGGCGCGCTCGGGATCGGTGCCCATCAGCACCAGGGCGGCGTCGCCGTCGTCGAGCAGCCCGAGCGGATCGGTGGCGCGCAGGTTGGCGATCAGCGCCGAGCAGAGCTGGCGCAAAGCGGCATCGCCGGCGGCGAGCCCGGCCTGGGCGCGGATCCGTTCCAGCCCCTCGATCTGCAACAGCACCAGGGTGCCGTCGAGGCCATGGGCGGCGATCAGCTCGTCGATCAGGCCGATGAAGCCGTGACGGTTGAGCACCGGCGCCAGCGGATGGTGGGTGGATTGGCCCTCAAGGGTGGTGAGGCGCTGGCGCAGGTGGCTTTCCTGCCAGCGCAGCCGGTCGAGTTCGCCCAATGCCCGGGTCACCGCCGTCAGCACCGTCGGGGTCACCGCCGCCTCCGGCAGGCCGAGGATCGAGGCGACATCGCTGGCGCTGCGTTCGGGATCGCCGCCATCGGTGGCGGGATAGGCGTCATAGGGCGAGGCGGGGCCGCCATGGCGATGGCCGCGACCGGGCAGACGCCCGGGCACTTCCGGCTCCCGCTTCATCAGGTCGGCGACCGCGAGCACGGGCTCGGTGCGCAGATGATCGTTCATGGCTCTCACCTTTCTGGTTGGGGCCAAACATGCTTTCCCGCGGTCCGGCTTCGCCGGGGCGGACAGGATCTACCTATAAAGTCTAGCACCTTCGCCCGGGTCGAGAAACCTGTCCGGAAGCAGGGGCGGG
>JBDLVO010000517.1:0-2678 GCA_039804805.1 Pseudomonadota bacterium | reverse complement strand
GACCCGGTTGGCGACCAGCCAGCGCCCGGCGCCGTCCTTGAAACAGATCAGGTCGGGCAGGGCGTTGATCAGGGTGGTCAGCCATTCCTGCTGCTGGCGCAGCGCCTCCTCGCCGGCCTTGCGGGCGGTGATGTCGTGGCCGAGCGCGATGAACAGGTCGCGCCCGCCGAGCCGCATCGACGACAGCGACAGTTCGAGACAGCGCCGGGCGCCGCCCTTCAGCACCGCCACCACCTCGGTGCGCTGGCCGAGGAAGGGGGCGGTGGCGACCCCGCCGTCGGGGGCGGCGAGGTCGGGGATCAGCAGGGTGACGGCGCGGCCGGTGATCTCGGCCGGGCGATAGCCGAAGATCCGCTCGGCCGAGGGATTGTAGGTGCCGATCGCCCCATCCTCGCCGAAGGTGATGATCGCGTCGGCGGTGTTGTCGACGATGGCGCGGTTGTGCAACTCGGACAGGCGGTAATTCTCCGCCAGCGCCTCCATCGTCCGGGTCTGGCGGCGCAGCACCGCCTCGCGCATCGCCATCGCGGTGATGTCGAACACCTGGATCAGGGCATGGCGGCGGCCGCCTTCCTCGATCGGGCGGATCACCACGATCTGCTGCATCGCCACCGGGCGGGACGGGTCGTCGCCGCGCCGTTGCAGCGGGAACAGCCGCTTGTTGAGGGTCGAGGTCAGCAGGGCGGACAGGCCGTCGTCGAGCGCCTGATCGATCGCCGGGGCGATCCGGCCGGCGCCGAGGCCGGAGAACACCGCGTCGAGGCGGCGGTTGAGCGCCGCCTCGGCGGCGATGCCGGCGGCGCGGGCGATCCAGGCGTTCCACAGCAGGACGCGGCGGTCGGCATCGAGCAGGATCATGCCGATTTCGCCGGCATCGGCCAGCGCCTGCAACAGGGGGCCGAGAGGCATCGGCCGGCCTACCCCGTCACCACCCGGGCGACGTAGGCGGAAACCGCGGTCGCGAAGCTGCGGGCGGAAACGATGTCCATCACGAAGGCGAGGTAGCCCTCCACTCCCTTGGCGGCGACCGAGAAATCGACCTGGAGGAACATCACCAGCTCGGAATCGACGTTCTTGCTGTCAAGGATGCTGGCGCCCCGGCCGCAGACATAGGTCGGCAGCGAGCTTTCGATCGACAGGCCAAGCTGGTTGGCGAGGCTGCCCAGGCAGGCGTTGAGGATGATGTTGCCGACCTCGATCAGCGCCTCCTGCTCCAGTTCGGTCAACTGGTCGAGCGGCACGGTGTCGGACAGGATCGACCGCACCAGTTCGAGACTCTTGCGCTCGGGGAAGATCAGCAGGATGTCGCCGGAGAAGGAACTGCTGAATTCCTGCCGCACCGCCACCGACAGGCCGCCGCCGGTGGCGGCGTCGAGCCGGGCCGCGCTCTGGCGCGAGGACAGGAACTCGACGAACGGCACCGACAGCGTCACCTCGTCCTCGACCAGCCGCGACAGCGAGGCGGCGGCCTGGCCGACCGCGATGTTGAGGATTTCGACCACCGCGTCGTGTTCGATCTCGCCGATGATGGAGGTCATGATGGCGCCTGCCCGCATTCGAGGAATTGCCGCAAGTCCGCTTCCCGCAAGGGCTTGATCAGGAACCCGACCCCGATCTCCCCGGCCCGCCGCCGCACCGGGTCCTGGATGTTGGCGGTCAGCAGGCTGATCCGGGCGGCGGGGATTTCGGCGCGGAGCCGTTCCGCCGTCGCCAGTCCGCCCATCCCCGGCATGTTGACGTCGAGCAGCACGAAATCGGGCGGCAGACCCTGCGCGGCGATCAGCGCCGCCTCGCCGCTGGCGGCCTCGACGATGCGCCAGCCCGGCCGCAGGCGCTCGACCATCGCCGCGGTCATCATCCGCGCCACCCGGCTGTCATCGACCAGAAGAACCGTCTTGTCACTCATCGCGGGCTCGGCATTTCCAACAGCGGCCGCGCCCGCGGGCGGGCGGAGCCTTCCCTAGATTCTATGCGTGAGGTAGGGGGGGGCCGCAAGGACAAACTCCGGCTCCGCCCCTCGTTCGGCCCCGCCGTCCCCGGCCGTTTTCCGCCCCGCCCGCGATTGCCGCCGGGGGGGCGAAAAACGGCGTAGATTCGAATTGACACCCGGAGGCGACGATGCAAGAGTACCGCCTGTTACGGGGGCTGGCCAGGGGGCGGCAGGCGCAAGACAGCGTGAGGAAGCGTCCGGAGTTAATCCAAACGTTTCACTGTCTTTTGTGCCGGAAGCCGATCTTTCGTCAATGGTCACATTTTCCCGTCGCACGAATTGTCCTGTCCGGTGGCTGGCCATCTCGCCTGCCGCCTGAGTGGAAACAGAGGCTGTGTCTGGCCATGGCGCGCGTTGCTGGTCGCGCCGTTTGGTCCAGGGGGTTAAGGGCTTCGTCCCGCTGGCTGCGATCCGGCGCCGTGGGAGGAAGCACGAGTTGGTCATGGGGTTTCGGCCTCATGGCGAACCCAGCCGCGCGGGAGGTGCGCGGCAACCACAATGGAGTGTAGACACATGGCTGAAAGAAGCTTGTCGGGCCTGACCGAGGAAGAGGCGATCGCGGTCAACGACCAGTTCAAGACCACCTTCTCTGCTTTCATCATCCTGGCCGCCGTCGCGCACGTGCTGGTTTGGGTCTGGAAGCCCTGGTTCTGATTTCTCGACACACTTCTTAGGGGGATATTCCTAT
>JBDLVO010000516.1:0-3708 GCA_039804805.1 Pseudomonadota bacterium | reverse complement strand
GGCGGCGGTGGCCGCCGTCCTGTTGCTCGGCTGGGCCGTCTCGCCCGGCCGGGCCCTCGCCGAGGTCCGGATCGACATCACCAACGGCCAGTTGCGGCCGTTGCCGATCGCGATTCCCGATTTTGCCGGCCATGCCGGTGGGGCCACCCAGGTCGGGCGCGACATCGCCCGGGTGGTGGCGGCCGACCTCGACCGCTCCGGCTTGTTCAAGCCGATCGACCCCAACGCCTACATCCAATCGGTTGAATCCCTCCAGGTCCAGCCGCGCTTCGCCGACTGGAAGGCGATCAACGCCGAGGCGCTGGTCCAGGGCAAGGCCGAGGCCGGCCCCGACGGCCGCATCCGCGCCGAGTTCCGGCTGTGGGACGTGATGTCGGAAACCTACATGACCGGCTGGGCGATGTCGGCGGCGCCGGCCGACTGGCGCCGTCTCGCCCACAAGATCGCCGACGCGATCTACAAGCGGGTCACCGGCGAGGACGGCTATTTCGATACCCAGATCGTCTACATCGCCGAATCCGGGCCGAAGGGCGACCGCCGCAAGCGCCTCGCCATCATGGATCAGGACGGCGAGAACCACCGCTTCCTCACCGACGGCAGCGAACTGGTGCTGACGCCGCGCTTCTCGCCCAGTGCCCGCGAGATCACCTACCTGTCCTATTATCGCGGCACGCCCCGGGTCTACATCTTCAATCTCGATACCGGCCGGCGCGAGGCGCTCGGCAATTTCCCCGGCATGACCTTCGCGCCGCGCTTCTCGCCCGACGGCAACAAGGTGGTGTTCAGCATGGCCGAGGACGGCAACACCGAGATCTACGAGATGAACCTGATGACCCGCTCGAAGGCTCGCCTCACCAACAACCCGGCGATCGACACCGCGCCGTCCTTCTCGCCCGACGGCAGCCAGATCGTGTTCGAATCCGACCGCGGCGGCGGGCAGCAGCTCTACGTGATGGGCGCCGGCGGCGGCGGGGCCAACCGCATCAGCTTCGGCGACGGCCGCTACGCCACCCCGGTGTGGAGCCCGCGCGGCGACCTGATCGCCTTCACCAAGCAGAAGAGCGGCCGTTTCTACATAGGTGTCATGCGCCCCGACGGATCGGGCGAAAGATTGCTGGCCGAGGGCTTCCTGGTCGAGGGTCCGACCTGGGCGCCGAACGGTCGCGTGCTGGCGTTTTGGCGCGAATCTCCTTCGGATGAGCGGGGTCGCGGCCAGACCGCGCGGCTCTATACCATCGACCTGACCGGCGTGAACGAACGGATGGTGGTGACTCCGGTGGACGGGTCGGACCCTGCTTGGTCCCCCTTGATTCCGTAGGAACATCTTAGTATAGTCCGCGCCGATTAGGGTTTGTTCCTCGTGGCGCCGCATCCACTTCAGGACGGCGTCGGCTCGGGTGCGCACCAGCCAGGCTGGTGCGTGGCCCGGCCAAGCTCAATCTGGAATCCATTTCCCGTTGCATTGAGGGGGAGTCCTCAAATATGAAACTGCGTTTCCTCAGCATCGTCGCCGCCGCCGCTCTTCTCGCGGCTTGCGAATCCGCCCCGGAAGACACCGGTGCCGCTTCGGGCGGTGGCGTTTCCGCTCCGCCGGTCGCCCGCACCGCCCCGACCTCGGGCATCGTGAAGGGCTCGAAGGAAGACTTCATCGCCAATGTCGGCGACCGCGTCTTCTTCGACTTCGACAAGTACAGCCTGCGGGCGGACGCCAAGGCGACCCTCGACAAGCAGGCCGCTTGGCTGAAGGCCTACCAGAACTACACCTTCACCGTCGAAGGCCATGCCGACGAGCGCGGCACCCGCGAGTACAACCTTGCCCTCGGCGAGCGTCGTGCCAACTCGGTGCGTGAGTACCTGGTGGCCGCCGGCGTTCCCGCGTCGCGCATCAAGGTTGTCTCCTACGGCAAGGAGCGTCCGGTTGCTCTCGGCTCGAACGAGGCGGCCTGGGCCCAGAACCGTCGTGGCGTGACCGTCCTGAACTAATCAGGGCCGCACCGCGACTGGTGTTCAGGGGGCGCCCGCCCGTCCGTCTGGTCCTGGACCGGCGGGTCGGGCGGGCGCCTTCCTTTTTGTTTCCGCCGGTCCCCGGGACCGTCCCCGCCGCTCCGCCGCGCCAATGGCCGGATCCGGCCTGGGCCGGCGGCGGTGACCGCAGCGCAACGTCTAACCGAAGGTCGGAGCCCTTGCGACGCCAGCTTCTCATTTCCGCCCTGTCCCTTCTGCTTGGCGCCGGAGTCGCGCCGGCGGCGGCGCTGGCCCAGAGCAGCACGGTGATCCGCTCCCCCGCGATCGGCGGCGGCACCACCTCGAGCAATCCCTATGGCGCCTCGCCCTATGGCAGCGCGGCCGCTTCGAGCGGCGCGTCGTCGGGTGGCGGCGGCGGCCAGATCGAACGGCTCGAGGAGCGCATCAATGAACTCGAAGATCTCGTCCGCCAACTGACCGGCAAGGTCGAGGAAGCCAATTTCAAGGCCCAGCAGGCCAACAAGGCGCTGGAGCGGATGCAGGGCGACATCGATTTCCGTTTCAAGGAAATGCAGGAAGGCAAGGGCGGCGCCGCCCCGGCCGCCGCCGCCAGCCCGCCGCCCGCCCCGGCCACCGCCGCCAACGGCGCCCCGGTGCTGATCCCGCCCAAGGGCGCGGTGGCGCCGGGCGGCAACGGCGCCGGCAGCACCGGGCTGGCCCCCGGGCCGACCAATCTCGGCCAGACCGCCGCCGCCGCGCCCGCCGCGCCGGCCGCCGCCGCCGCCCCGGCCGCGCCGAAGGATCCGCAGGCGGCCTATGACGCCGCCTTCGCGATGGCGCAGAAGGGCGATTACGACAACGCGATGGCCGCGTTCGACGCCTTCCTCAAGGCCTATCCCAACCATTCGCTGGCCGCCAACGCCCGCTACTGGCAGGGTGACATCCTGTTCACCAAGAAGGATTTCGGCGCCGCCGCCGCCGTGCTGCTCGAGGCCTACAAGAAGTACCCGAAGCACCCCAAATCGCCCGACATGATCTTCAAGGCGGCGATGTCGTTCGTGCAGCGCGGGGAGACGCAGAAGGCGTGCAGTGCCTTCGCCATCCTCTACAAGAATCATCCCGACATGCCGGATCGGATCAGCCGCGCCGCCTCGGCCGAGCGGCAGCGTCTCGGCTGCAACTGACGCCGGCGGCGACGGCCCGCCGCATGCGGGCTCCGGGCGCGCTCCCGCCGCGTTCCGGACGGTCCGGCCGTCGCACCGAGGGCAGGGGGGCGCGCCCGGCGCGTTCCCGGCCCGACGCGGGCAAAGCCCCGGCCGGCCGGCCGGGCGGGCGGAGGCTCTGTTCCCGATGTATCGTTTCTTTCTCGCCGTGATCAGCCTGGGGCTGCTGTTGGCCATCACCGCCGCCGGCGCCCTGGTGGTCGCCTTCTGGCATTTCGGCCGCGACCTGCCCGATTACCGCCAGCTCGCCAATTACGACCCGCCGGTGACCACCCGGGTCTATGGCGCCGATGGCCGGCTGGTGGCGGAATACGCTGTCGAGAAGCGGGTGTTCGTGCCGCTGACCGCGATTCCCCAGGTGGTCAAGGACGCCTTCCTGTCCGCCGAGGACAAGAGCTTCTACACCCATCCCGGCGTCGATCTGACCGGGATCGCCCGCGCCGCGGTGACCAACCTGCGCAACAAGGGCAAGGGGGTCGATCGCCGCCCGGTCGGGGCCTCGACCATCACCCAGCAGGTG
>JBDLVO010000515.1:0-4630 GCA_039804805.1 Pseudomonadota bacterium | reverse complement strand
GCCGATGCCGAGGTCAATGGCTGGCTGGCGGCCGCCGGCCTGACCCCCGGCCCGGTCACCCGCCTGCCGGGCACCCCGCTGACGGTGGTGGTGTGGACCGCCACCCGCCCGGCCGCCCCGCCCCTTTCCGCCCCTCGCGATCAACAGGAGTTTGCGCGTGAGCCCCGTCCCGTCCCTTGAACTGCCGATCGCCGCCGCGGTGCGCCGCCCGGTCCGCGTCTCGTTCGAATTCTTCCCGCCCAAGACCGACAAGATGGAGGAGGCGCTGTGGGAGGCGGTGCGGCGGCTGGAACCGCTGGCGCCGGATTTCGTCTCGGTGACCTACGGCGCCGGCGGCGGCACCCGCGACCGCACCCACGAGATCGTCAGCCGCATCGCCCACGACACCGCGCTGCGCCCGGCCGCCCATCTGACCTGCGCCGGCCATTCGCGCGGCGAGATCGACGACATCGCCCGGCGCTACTGGGACGAAGGCATCCGCCATATCGTCGCCCTGCGCGGCGACAGCCCGGACGGCGGCGCTTACGTGCCCCATCCGCAGGGCTATGCCTACGCGGTCGATCTGGTCGAGGGCCTCAAGCGGATCGCCGATTTCGAGATCTCGGTCGCGGCCTATCCCGAGACCCATCCCGACGCCCCCTCGGCGGCGTTCGACATCGACAACCTCAAGCGCAAGCTCGATGCCGGCGCCACCCGGGCGATCAGCCAGTATTTCTTCGACCCGGCGCTGTTCCTCGCCTTCCGCGACCGCTGCGCCGCCGCCGGGATCACCGCGCCGATCCTGCCCGGGATCCTGCCGGTGACCAACTTCACCCAGGTCAAGCGCTTCTCCGACGCCTGCGGCGCCTCGGTGCCGGGCTGGATGGCCGACCTGTTCGAGGGACTCGACGACGATCCGGAAACCCGCCGCCTCGTCGCCGCCACCGTCGCCGCCCAGCAATGCCGCATCCTCTCCGCCAACGGCATCGAGGATTTCCACTTCTACACCCTCAACCGCGCCGATCTGGTCTACGCCATCTGCCACATCCTCGGCGTGCGGCCGCGGAGCGCCTGACGGCGCTTGGGTGGGCGCCGCCCACACCCGCCAAGGGCCGAAAGGCCCTTGGAACCCTTGAGGAATCCGGGCTATCCTGACGCTCGAAACCAGAAGGAGCGGGCGCGGGTGAGAGTGGGACCAACCTTGGCCGCCCTGGCGGTCGTTACCGCGCTGTCGGGCTGCGTCCGAACCTACTGGGTCAAGCCCGGCGCCACCCCCTCGGAATGGGAACAGGTCAAGGCCGCCTGTCTGCTCGAAGCCTCGCGTCAGGTGCCGGTCGCGCTGACCTACCGGCTGCAGCCCGGCAGTTCCTACACCTCGACCAATTGCGACAAGAAGGGCCGTTCCTGCAGCACCTATGAGCGGGTCACCCCGCCGACCTGGCAGCAGGAGGACACCAATGCGCCGTTGCGCGAGCAGGTGACACGCGGCTGTTTCGCCCGCAACGGCTGGGTCGAGATGACGGAATAGATCGAAGCAGGTCCAGGAGCCGCTGGCTCCTGGCGGGTGCGGGCAGAGCCCGCGTTACTTTTCTTCCCGGATCACCTCAAGAAACGCCTGCCCGAACCGGGCCAGCTTGCGTTCGCCGACGCCGTGGATCTCGCCCAGCGCGGCAAGACTGGCCGGACGATGGGCGGCCATCTCGATCAGGGTGCGGTCGGGAAACACCACGTAGGCCGGCACCTTCTCCTCGGCGGCGAGCCGGGTGCGCAGCGCCTTCAAGGCGGCCAGCAGAGCCGGATCGGCGTTGGCGGCGGCGGCCGGCGGCGGCGCGGCGGCGCGCTTGCGGCCGGTCTGCGGCGCCAGCGCGGCGGCGCGCAATTCGACCCGGGCCCGGCCGTGCAGCACCTCGCGCCCGAACGGGGTCAGCGACCAGCGCCCCCATTCGACCATGTCGGGCACGATCAGCCCGGCGGCGTAGATCTGGCGGACGATCGAGCGCCATTGCTCGCGGGTGCGGTCGGCGCCGACGCCGAAGGTCGGCAGGTTTTGGTGGTGCCACTGCCGCACCGCGTCGGTTTCGGTGCCGACCAGGATGTTGACCAGATGCTCGGTGGCGAAACGCTGGCCGGTGCGCAGAATCGCCGACATCAGCTTCTGGGCATCGACGGTGCCGTCATAGACCGCGACCCCGGTCTGGCACAGGTCGCAATGGCCGCAGGGCTCGGTCCGGGTCTCGCCGAAATAGGCCAGCAGGGTCTGGCGGCGGCAGCGCGGCGCCTCGCACAACGCCAGCAGGGCGTCGAGCCGGCGGTGTTCGACCCGCTTCTGTTCGTCCGAGGCCTGACTGCTCTCGATCTGGCCCCGGCGCAGGCGCAGATCGTCGAAACCGTACAGGGTCAGGGTGTCGGCCGGCAGCCCGTCGCGGCCGGCGCGGCCGATCTCCTGGTAATAGGCCTCGATGCTCTTCGGCATGTCGGTATGGCCGACGAAGCGGACGTCGGGCTTGTCGATCCCCATCCCGAACGCGACGGTGGCGACCATCACCACCCCGTCCTCGCGCAGGAAATGGTCCTGGCGTTCCGACCGCGTCGCCTGATCGAGCCCGGCATGGTAGGCCAGCGCCGCCACCCCGCGCGACACCAGCAGCTCGGCCACCTCCTCGGTGCGGGCGCGGGTGCCGCAATAGATCACCCCGCTGTCGCCGTGATGGGCCAGGACGAAATCGACCATCGGCTTGAGCCCGCCGCCCTTCGGCCGCATCGCCAGATGCAGGTTGGGGCGGTCGAAGCCGGCGATGAACAGCGTCGGCGGGGCGGGGAACAGCCGCTGGGCGATATCGGCGCGGGTGGCGGCGTCGGCGGTGGCGGTGAAGGCCACCGTCTGCACCCCGTCGAACTGGTCGCGCACCTCGCGCAGCGCCAGATATTCCGGGCGGAAATCGTGGCCCCACTGCGACACGCAATGGGCCTCGTCCACCGCCAGGGTGCGGATGCCGGAGCGGCGCAACAGGTCGATGGTGTCGGGGCGGACCAGCCGTTCCGGCGCGACATAAAGCAGCCGCAGCGCACCATCGGCCAAGGCGCGGCGGATGCGGCGGCCCTCGTCGGGGCTGGTGCTGGAATTGAGGCTGGCGGCGGCGATGCCGAGGGCGTCGAGCTGGGCGACCTGATCGCGCATCAGGGCGATCAGCGGCGACACCACCACCGTCAGCCCGCCATTGAGCAATGCCGGCAGTTGGTAGCACAGCGACTTGCCGCTGCCGGTGGGCAGGATCGCCAGCACGTCGCGGCCGCCAAGGATGGCGGCGACGATCTCCTCCTGGCGGGCGCGGAAGGCGTCGAAGCCGAATACCGAGCGCAGCAGACGCCGCGCCGGTTCGAGATCGACCGCGTCGGCGGCCCCTTCGTTCATGACGGCACTCCCGGACGGCGGCGCATCGAGTCTCAGCCCAGATCGACCAGTTCGACCTCGGCCGGGTCGATCGTCCAGGGCACGAACACCCGGGCGACCCGGGCGAAGCGCTCGGGGGCATCGGTGACCAGGGTGCGCAGGGTGACCGGGCCGTCGCCGCGATTGGCGAGATGACGCAGCGCCAGCAGATCCTCGACCACCATCGCGGTGGTGGTGGCGGAATCGACCACCGCCACCTCGGGCCCGAGCAGGCGGTGGAACAACGGCGCCAGCGCCGGGAAATGGGTACAACCCGACAGCAGGCAATCGGCGGCGTCGGGGCCGGTGAACAGCGGATCGAGATAATGGCGGGCGATCTGCTCGGCGATCGGCCCTTCGGTCAGCCCCTCCTCGACCATCGCCACGAACAGCGGACAGGGCAGCGCGGTGACCTGGGCATTGGGGCGGGAATGGAGGATGGCGCGGGGATAGACCCCGGCCTGGACCGTGCTTTCGCTGGCGGCGACGACGATGCGGCCGCGCGCCGAGGCGGCGGCGGCGGCGGCGGCGCCGGGCTCGACCACCCCGACCACCGGCAGGCCGGGAAATTCGGCCCTGAGCGCGTCGAGGGCGTGGGCGGAAGAGGTGTTGTCGGCCACCAGCAGCAGCTTGATGCCGTAGGACACCAGCCGGCGCGAGGCCTCAAGGGCGTAGGCGGCGACGGTCTGGGCGCTCTTGGTGCCATAGGGCAGCCGGGCGGTGTCGCCGAGATAGATCAGGGATTCGCGCGGCAACCGGTCGCGCACCGCCTTCAGCACGGTCAGGCCGCCGACTCCGGAATCGAAGATCCCGATCGGCAGAGGCGACAGATCGTCCATGGGGGAGCCTCCTGGCAATGACCGCGCCTTTCATATCCGGCGCGACCGGGCACAGGCAACCCCCGGCAATGGCGGGCTGCCGCCCACACCCGCTCGGGGGGGACCCCCGAACCCCCCTTATTTTGGAAAATCAAGGGGGTCCGGGGCATCGCCCCGGTTGGGTTTGGGCGAAAGCCCAATCCCTCGGTCCTTGCCGGCGCGAAATGTGCCTATAAAGTAAGGCCACGATGCCGCCAGCGAGGTGTTCAGCCGATGCCACCTTCCCCCTCCCGCATTGTCGCGCTGGCCGCGCTGCTGCTGCCGCCGCTGCTGTGGGCCGGCAATTTCATCGTCGGCCGGGCGGTGCGGGGCGAGATCGACCCGATGATGCTGTCGTTCGGGC
>JBDLVO010000514.1:0-6038 GCA_039804805.1 Pseudomonadota bacterium | reverse complement strand
CGCGCAGTTCCATCTGGATCGGGCCTTCCTCGCGGCCGTGGATGAACTGGTCGACGTAGGGGTTGCCGGAGGAATCGATTTCGCTGGCCGGGCCGACCCAGATCAGGCGGCCCTTGTAGAGCATGGCGATGCGGTCGGCGATCTTGCGGGCGCTGGCCATGTCGTGGGTGATCGACAAGGCGGTGGCGCCGACCTCCTTGACGCATTTGACGATCAGGCCGTTGATCACGTCGGCCATGATCGGGTCGAGGCCGGTGGTCGGCTCGTCGAAGAAGATGATGTCCGGGTTGGTGGCGATGGCGCGGGCCAGGGCCACCCGCTTCTGCATGCCCCCCGACAGTTCGGACGGGTAGAGCGCCCCGGCCGAGGCGGCGAGGCCGACCTGGGCCAGTTTCTCGATCGCGATGTCGCGCGCCTTGGCCCGTTTCATCCGCTGGCCCTGGATCAGGCCGAAGGCGACGTTCTCCCACACCCGCAGCGAATCGAACAGCGCGCCGCCCTGGAACAGCATGCCGAACTTGCGCATCACCCGGTCGCGCTCGCGGGCGGAGATGCCCATCACCTCCTCGCCGTCGATGCGGATCGAGCCGTGCTCGGGCCGCAGCAGGCCGAGGATGCATTTCAGCATCACCGACTTGCCGGTGCCGGACCCGCCGATCACCACCAGCGATTCGCCGCGGCCGATCGACAGGTCGATCCCTTCCAGCACCCGCTTGGGGCCGAACGACTTGTGCAGATCGGTCAGGACGATCTTGGGGGCGGCGTCGGTCACCGGGCGGGCCTCACTTAGCAAAGAACAAAGCGGTGATCAGGTAGTTGAACACCAGGATCATGATCGCCGAGGACACCACCGCGTTGGTGGTGGCGGCGCCGACCCCCTGCGCCCCGCCCTTGGAATAATAGCCGTTGTAACAGCCGAGCAGGGTGATCAGGAAGCCGAACACCGCCGCCTTGGCCAGGCCGGAGATCACGTCGAGCGCCTCGAGGTAATCCCAGGTGCGGGTGATGTAGGTGGCCGAATTGAAATTCAGCTTGTAGACCCCGACCAGATAGCCGCCGAACACGCCGATGATGTCGGCCACCAGCACCAGCAGCGGCACCATCAGCAGGCCGGCGATCAGCCGGGGGGCGATCAGGTACTTGAACGGATTGGTCGACAGCGTGGTCAGGGCGTCGAGCTGCTCGGTCACGCGCATGGTGCCGATCTCGGCCGCCATCGCCGCGCCGACCCGGCCCGCCACCATCAGCCCGGCCAGCACCGGTGCCAGTTCGCGGGTCATCGACAGCACCACCACCGTCGCCACCGCCCCCTCGGCCGAGAAGCGGGCGAAGCCGGTATAGCTTTGCAGCGCCAGCACCATGCCGGTGAAGATCGCGGTCAGCCCCACCACCGGCAGCGAGAAATAACCGATCTCGATCATCTGGCGCAGGATCAGGCGGGGATAGAACGGCGGCCGCACCGTGTGCGACAGCGCCACTGCGGTGAAGGCCGAGACGCGGCCGATCTGGGCGAGGAAGCCGAGGAGCACCCGGCCCAGTTGGGCCAGCACCCCGAGCCCGCCCCGGCCGAGCGTGGCCAGCAGGGCCGTCACGCCGCGTCCTCCCCGCTGATCCAGCGGCGGTGATGGCGGGCGCCCAGCGCGGTGAGGATCTCGTAGCCGATGGTGCCGGCCTCGGCGGCGACGTCATCGACGGTCTGGCCGGGGCCGATCAGATCGACCAGCGCCCCGGGATGGGCGATCTCGGGCGGCAGCGCGCCGACGTCGAAACAGGCCAGATCCATCGACACCCGTCCGACCAGCGGCACCTTGACCCCCCCGAGCCTGGCATGGCCCCGATTGCCGAGCGACCGGAACCAGCCATCGGCGTAGCCTACCGCCACGGTGGCGATCCGCCCCGGGCCGGTAACGCGATGGGTGGCACCATACCCAACGGTCCGGGGGCTGTCAACGTCACGGACCTGAAGGATTTTTCCTTGCAGACGAACCACTTGCGCCATCGGATTGGTCCGGTCCGGGGTGGGGTTGAGCCCGTACAGCGCCGCCCCCGGCCGCACCATGTCGAAATGAAAGGCGCGCCCCAGGAAGCAGCCGCTCGAGGCGGCGAGGCTCATCGGCATCGCCGGCAACTGCCCGGCCAGCCGGGTGAAGCGGGCGAGCTGCTCGGCGTTCATCGGATGGGTGCGCTCGTCGGCGCAGGCGAGATGGGACAGCGCCAGCACCGGCCGCACCCGGGCCAGCACGTCGGGCCGGCCGGCCAGGCGTTCCAGTTCCAGTTCGTCGATGCCGAGCCGGTTCATTCCGGTGTCGATGTGCAGCGCCGCCGCCGGGGCGCCGCTGCCGGCGCGGGCGAAATTGGCCCAACCGGTCAACTGGCCCAGGCTGTTGAGCACCGGGATCAGGGCATGGGCGAGGAACTCGCCCTCGGTGCCGGGCAGCGGGCCGTTGAGGACGAAGATCACCGGCTCGGGCAGTACCGCGCGCAGGGCGATGCCCTCGTCGAGGGTGGCGACGACGAAGGTGTCGCAGCCGGCGGCGGCCAAGGCCGGGGCGACCCGGGCCGCGCCCAACCC
This sequence comes from Pseudomonadota bacterium, assembly GCA_039804805.1. GTDB lineage: Bacteria > Pseudomonadota > Alphaproteobacteria > Rhodospirillales > Magnetospirillaceae > Phaeospirillum. The sequence continues at coordinate 3,466 of JBDLVO010000514.1, read as the reverse complement.
GTAGGCGTCGGCCTTGACCACCGCGGCGACCTTGGCCGGAGCGACGCCCTGGGCGAGCAGCCGCCAGTTGGCGACGATCGCGGCGAGATCGACGGTCAGCAGACTGCCGGCATGGGACGGATTGGTCATGACACCCCTCGTTAGAAACCCGGCTCTTCGAAATGGCCGGGATCGGCCAGATTGCCGAACTTGGTGTATTCGCCGCGGAACGACAGCCGCACCGTGCCGACCGGCCCGTGACGCTGCTTGGCGACGATCACCTCGGCGGTGTTCCATACCTCCTCGCAGCGCTGCTGCCAGCGGGCATGGCGGTCGTTGAACTTGTCCTCGGCCTCGTCGGGGCGTCGTCCCGGCTCGGCCCGCTCCAGATAATATTGTTCGCGGAACACGAACATCACCACGTCGGCGTCCTGTTCGATTGAACCGGATTCCCGCAGATCCGACAATTGCGGCCGTTTGTCCTCGCGCGCCTCGACCGCGCGCGACAACTGGGACAGGGCGATCACCGGCACCGACAGCTCCTTGGCCAGCGCCTTGAGGCCGCGGGTGATCTCCGACACTTCCTGCACCCGGTTCTCGTTGCCGCCGCCGGCGCCGCTGCCGCGCAGCAATTGCAGGTAGTCGATCACGATCATGCCCAGCCCGTGCTGGCGCTTCAGCCGCCGCGCCCGGGTCCGCACCGCCGAGATGGTCAGCGCCGGGGTGTCGTCGATGAACAAGGGCAGCCGGGTCAGCGCCTGCGACGCCAGCACCAGCCGCTCGAATTCCTCGTTGGACAGCTCTCCCTGGCGGATCTTGTGGCTGGCGATCTCGGCCTGCTCGGCCAGGATGCGGGTGGCGAGCTGCTCGGCCGACATTTCGAGCGAGAAGAAGGCGGTGATCGCCCCGTCCACCGCCTTCTTGCGGCCGAGGGCGTCGACCTCCTCGCGATAGGCGCTGGCGGCGTTGAAGGCGATGTTGGTGGCGAGCGAGGTCTTGCCCATCGACGGGCGGCCGGCCAGGATCAGCAGGTCGGAATCGTGCAGCCCGCCCAGCTTGCCGTCGAGATCGACCAGCCCGGTCGGCACGCCGGACAGCTTGCCCTGGCGCTTGTGCGCCGCCTCGGCGTCGGCGATCGCCTGGGTCAGCACCGCGCCGAACGCCTGGAAGCCACCCTCGGCCTGCCCGGTGGTGGCCAGTTCGTACAGCCGGGCCTCGGCGGTGCGGACCTGATCGAGCGCGGTCTGCTCGATCGCCGGGGCATAGGCGTCGTTGACCACGTCCTCGCCCAGCGCGATCAGTTCGCGCCGCATGTGGGTGTCGAAGATCAGCCGGCCATATTCCTCGGCGTTGATCACCGACACCACCGAGTTCGACATTTGGGCGAGATACTCGATCCCGCCCAGCTCGGCCAGGGCGTTGTCGCTGTCGAAATAGGTCTTGAGCGTGACCGGGTTGGCCATCTGGCCGCGTTCGATCAGCTTGCCGCAGGCCTCGAACACCCGGCGGTGGACCGGGTCGGAGAAATGCTCGGGGCGGAGGAACTCGGCGACCTTCTCGAACGCCCGGTTGGACAGCATGATCGCGCCGAGCAATTGCTGCTCGGCCTCGTGATTGTGGGGGGCTACCCGCGTCAGCGTCGGTTCGGCCGCAACGGTCAGGTGTCGTGAGGGTTCGGGGGGCATGGCGAGCGGACTCTAGCCCGGTTTGCCCGCGCTGTCACGACACCCGATCATCGCCGCCCCGCCGGGGGCCGCCCGGCCGGCGGGGCCGGGGCGGGCGCGCCGGGCTGGACGCGACCGGCCGCTTCCGCCTATAGTCCGGCCGAAGCGTTGATCGATCCGAGGATTCGAGGATGGCCACTTTCGGCACCCTGCTGTTCACCTGGACCCGGGGCAGGCTGGTCGGCACCGATCCCGACGGCAACCGTTATTATACCGAGCGCACGCCCGATCCGGCGCGGCGCCGGGCGCGGCGCTGGGTGATCTATCGCGGCAAGGCGGAAGCGTCGCGGGTGCCGCCGGAATGGCATGCCTGGCTGCACCACACCGCCGAGGCCCCGCTCAACGCGGTGGCGCGCTGGCCGTGGCAGAAGCCGCACCGGGCCAACCCGACCGGCACCGCCCGGGCCGAGTTGCCGCCCGGGGCCGACGCCGCCGGCGGGCGGCGCGAGCCCGCCACCGGCGATTACCAGCCGTGGCGCCCGGCCTGAGCCGGACCCGCGGGGGATTTGAACGCAGGCCGGGGATCCTGGGCTTAGGGAATCGAGGGGGAGATGGTCAGCCGCAACGACCGCGACACCGTCATCGGCGGGCTCGTGCTGCTTGCCGGGATGCTGGCGATGATGCTGGTGTTCTTCGTCGGCAATCAGGTGCGGGGGGGGCAGTCGGATTACGAACTGATCGCCCGCTTCAACCGCGCCGACGGCGTCAGCGTCGGTACGGCGGTGCGGCTGTCCGGCGCCCAGATCGGCACGGTGGCGGCGCAGGCGCTCGACGGGCGCTACCGCGCCCTGCTGACGCTACGGCTGCGGGGCGACATCCGTCTGCCGGCCGATACCGCCGCGCTGATCCAGACCGACGGGCTGCTCGGGGCCAAGTTCCTCGAACTGCGCCCGGGGGGCGAGGAGGACGAGCTGAAGCCCGGCCAGGAAATCCAATATACCCAGGACGCGGTGGTGATCGAGGATCTGCTGGACCTGATCATCCAGCAGGCCCGGGCCAAGCGCGGTTACCTCGACCGGCCGCTGCCGGCCACCATCAATTGAACGGATAAGCCGATTATGGGACGGACTGCGATCGAAACCATCATGGGGGCGGTGGTGCTGGGGGTGGCGGCGACCTTCCTCGCCTTCGCCTGGTCCCACGCCCGTTTCGGCAAGGTCGAGGGCTACGAGATCCGCGGCACCTTCGCCAGCGTCGGCGGGCTGGAGGCGGGCGCCGATGTCAAGATCAACGGCATCAAGGTCGGCACCGTGCTGAGCCAGAGCCTCGACCCGCGCAGCTTCGACGCGGTGGTGCGGATGTCGATCACCCCGTCGGTCCGCCTGCCCACCGACACGGTGGCCAGTATTTCGAGCGAAGGGCTGCTGGGCGGCAAGTTCATCAAGCTGACTCCCGGCACCGCCACCGCCTTCCTGCCGGCCGGCGGCAGCCTCGGCCCGACCCGCAGCTTCAAGTCGCTGGAGCAGATGGTGGGCGAGCTGATCTTCCTCGCCACCTCCGACAACGCCAAGCCGGCCACGCCGGCTCCGGCCCCGGCGCCCGAACCGGCGACGCCGACCCCCTGACGGGGGAATGTGGGCTCCGCCCACCCCCCCCCGCCCTTAAAGGGATCCAAGGGCCTCGCGGCCCTTGGCGGGTGCGGGCAGAGCCCGCGTTCTAGACGCCCCTTTCCATCACCGCGGTCAGGCGCCGGGCGAAGGCGGCCGGATCGGCCGGGGGTTCGCCTTCGAGGATGCGGGCCTGATCGAACAGCAGGGCGGCGA
>JBDLVO010000513.1:0-5509 GCA_039804805.1 Pseudomonadota bacterium | reverse complement strand
GCATTATACTGAGAATCCGACAGGGTCGGAGCAATCTTCAGGAAAGAAACGTCTACAGAATTGACCGCTCGGTCGGCCCGCCGGACCCGCACACGCCCCCAAACGTAGACAAGGGCCTCTTGCCGAGCCAACGCATTGATAACATCGTTATACAGTTCACGCTCAAAGTAGCAGTTGATCAATTCGCCACCAAGCGCATGACGCAATTTGAAATAAAAATCCGACGCGAAAAGAGCATGCATTTTGCCCTGAATCGATCCCTGGTACTCGACGACCTCGTCCAGCTTCTTGGCGATCTTCAGGGCACTAGACTTGGTTAGGGGGTGCCAACGATCCGGTTCATCGGCGTCAGGTTCGTAGACTCCAAACGAAACTCTGTCATCGATCGACAAGGGATCCGCAATGCGGGCAAATTGTCGAATGGTCTCCGCACTGGCAACGCCATCGACACGGTCTTGATCGGGATCGAAACGCGTCACGTCGTCGATGCCGCGATTGAAGAGGGAAACTTGACTCAGATCATAATCCGCAAGATGCATTGCATCAAAAAAGATCGAGCCATTTTTGAAATTTTCCGCGACCCACTCCCCTTTGGGAATGGAAATACCGACATCGTGGGCCAACAGACGCAAGAAGCGCTCGGCAGCATCGGCGATCTGGCCGAGCTTATCGAGAGGAGCGCCCTCCCGGCCTTCGTTGATAAGAATCCGAACCCTCAGGTTGGCCATGGTATTTAAACTAATCTCCTGATTTTCCGAGGGAGGCCGTCGATTTTAAAAGGCGCTGAATCGACCGCCCCTCGGCAAACCAATGTGCCACCTTCGCCAAGGTAATGCCAGCGCAGCCGATTCGGCACCGGCGGCCCTTCCCGGAGAGCAGTGTCCCGTCCGCCGCCGACAACGCACCGGGCGGCGGACGGAGCCGAATCTCACCCCACCCGTTCGAGGAAATCCTCCTCGAAATATTCGTTTTCGGCGCGGCCGCCGCTGGCGCGGAGTTCGGCTTCGGCCTGACGCAGGGCGACGCGGCGGATCTTGCCCGACACCGTCTTGGGCAACGGCGAGATCTCGATCCGCCGCACCCGCTTGTAGGGCGCCAGCACCGCGCGGATGTGGCGGAAGATCGATTCCGCCAGCGCCGGGCTGGGCTTGAACCCCGGCGCCAGGGTGATGAAGGCTTTCGGCACGGCGAGGCGGAGCGGATCGGGGCTCGGCACCACCGCCGCCTCGGCCACCGCCTCGTGTTCGAGCAGGGCGCTTTCCAGCTCGAACGGGCTGATGCGGTAGTCCGAGGCTTTGAACACGTCGTCGGCGCGGCCGACATAGGTCAGGTAACCGTCGCCGTCGATGGTGGCGAGGTCGCCGCAATGGTAATGGCCGGCCCGCATCAGCAGCGCGGTGCGCTCGGGGTCGTCCTGGTAGCCGGTCATCAGCCCGAGCGGGCGCGGATCGAGGGCGAGGCTGATTTCGCCTTCCTCGGCCGGCTGGTCGTCGCGGTCGAGCAGGACGACGCGATAGCCCGGCATCGGCCGCCCCATCGAGCCCGGCTTGAGCTTCTGCCCGGGCGAATTGCCGATCTGGCAGGTGGTCTCGGTCTGGCCGTAGCCGTCGCGGATGGTCAGGCCCCAGGACTGCTCGACCCGGGCGATCACCTCGGGATTGAGCGGCTCGCCCGCGCCGATCACCTCGCGCAGCCGCAGCGGATAGGCGGTGAGATCCTCCTGGATCAGCATCCGCCACACCGTCGGCGGCGCGCAGAGCGAGGTGACTCCGCCCCGGCTGAGATTGGCCAGCAATTCACGCGGATGGAACCGGCTGGCGGCATGGACGAACACCGCCGCCCCGGCGTTCCAGGGGGCGAAAACGCTGCTCCAGACATGCTTGGCCCAGCCGGGCGAGCTGATGTTGCAGTGCAAATCGCCCGGCCGCAGCCCCAGCCAGTACATGGTCGAGAGATGCCCGACCGGATAGCTCTGGTAGGTATGGGCGACCAGCTTGGGCTGGGCGGTGGTGCCGGAGGTGAAATAGAGCAGGAACGGATCCTCGGCCCGGGTCTCCCCCTCGGGCACGAAGCTGTCCTCATACCCGTCGGCTTCGGCGAAATCGACCCAACCCGGCACCGGGCCGCCGATGACGATGCGGGTGGCCGCGCCGGCCACCGCGTCGAGCTTGGCGGCATCGCCCGGCCCGGCGACGACGTGGCGGACCGTGCCCCGGGCGAAGCGGTCGCGCAGATCGTCGGCCACCAGCAGCGGCGTCGCCGGCACCAGCACCGCCCCCAGCTTCATGCAGCCGAGGATCACCTCCCACAGCCCGACCACGTTGGGCAGCATCAGCAGCACCGCGTCGCCCCGCCGCACCCCCTGCGCCCGCAGGAAATTGGCAACCCGGTTCGACCGCGCCGACAGTTGGGCGAAGCTGAGGCGATGATCGCTGCCGGCATCGTCCACCAGCCACAGCGCCAGCGCCTCGTTGCCGCGCGCCATCACGTCGAAATAATCGAGCGCCCAGTTGAAGCGGTCGAGCCCCGGCCAGCGGAAATCACGGTAGGCGGTGGCGTAATCCTCGCGATGCGCCAGCAGGAAATCCCGCGCCGCGAGGAACCTGTCCAGATCCGTGCTCATGAAGCCTCTCCCTGATTTGATTTCTTTGTTTGTTTTTTCGTGGGCTCCGCCCACACCCGCCAGGAGCCAGCGGCTCCTGGACCAGCTTCGATGGTCGGGAGCCCGATCAACCTTCAGCTTGGGCTCTCCCGTTTCCCGGGCGGCCAGAGCCCAAGCTGAAAGGCCCCGGCCACGCCCGACAAACCGATGCAGGTCCAGGAGCCGCTGGCTCCTGGCGGGTGCGGGCGGAGCCCGCGTTCCTTACAACGACCTTCTGTAGCGCCCTCCCACTTCGAACAGCGCCTCGCAGATCTGCCCGAGCGAGCAGACCCGCACCGTCTCCATCAGCACCGCGAACAGATTGTCGCCAGCCAGGGCGGCGGCGCGCAGACGCTCCAGCGCGGCGGGAGCGACGTCGGCATGGCGGGTCTGGAAATCGCGCAGGCGGGCGAGCTGGCTTTGCTTCTCGGCCTCGGTCGAGCGTTGCAAAACGATCGGCGGGGCGTCCTCCGGCTCGGGATTGCGGAAGGTGTTGACGCCGATGATCGGCAGGCTGCCATCGTGCTTTTTGTGCTCGTAGAGCAGGGATTCGTCCTGGATCCGGCCGCGCTGGTAGCCGGTTTCCATCGCCCCCAGCACGCCGCCGCGCTCGGCGAGGCGGTCGAACTCGGCCAGCACCGCCTCCTCGACCAGATCGGTCAGTTGGTCGAGCAGGAACGCGCCCTGGTTGGGGTTCTCGTTCTTGGCCACCCCCCATTCGCGGTTGATGATGAGCTGGATCGCCAAAGCGCGCCGCACCGATTCGGCGGTGGGGGTGGTGTAGGCCTCATCGTGCGCGTTGGTGTGGAGCGAATTGCAATTGTCGTAGATCGCGATCAGCGCCTGCAAGGTGGTGCGGATGTCGTTGAAATCGACCTCCTGGGCGTGCAGCGAACGGCCCGAGGTCTGGATGTGGTATTTCAGCTTCTGCGAGCGTTCGCCGGCGCCGTATTTGTCGCGCAGGGCGATCGCCCAGATCCGGCGGGCGACCCGGCCGATCACCGCATATTCCGGGTCCATCCCGTTGGAGAAGAAGAACGACAGGTTGGGGGCGAAATCGTCGATGGCCAGGCCGCGCGCGAGGTAGGATTCGACATAGGTGAAACCGTTGGCCAGGGTGAAGGCCAATTGGGTGATCGGGTTGGCTCCGGCCTCGGCGATGTGATAGCCCGAGATCGACACCGAATAGAAATTGCCGACCCGGTGGCGGACGAAATAATCCTGCACGTCGCCCATCATCTTGAGGGCGAAATCGACCGAGAACAGGCAGGTGTTCTGGCCCTGATCCTCCTTGAGGATATCGGCCTGGACGGTGCCGCGCACGGTGGACAGCACCCAGGCGCGGATCTTGTCCTCCTCCTCCTCGGTCGGCGCGCGGCCGTTATCGGCGTGGAAGCGGGCGAGCTGCTGGTCGATCGCGGTGTTGAAGAACATCGCCAGCAGGATCGGCGCCGGGCCGTTGATGGTCATCGACACCGAGGTCGCCGGCGCGCACAGGTCGAAGCCGTCATACAGCGCCTTCATGTCGTCGAGCGTGGCGACCGAAACGCCGGAATTGCCGACCTTGCCGTAGATGTCGGGGCGTTCGTCGGGGTCGCAGCCATACAGCGTGACCGAGTCGAACGCGGTGGACAGGCGGGTGGCGGCGGCGTCGCGCGACAGCAGCTTGAAGCGGGCGTTGGTGCGGGCGGGGTCGCCCTCGCCGGCGAACATCCGGGTCGGGTCCTCGCTCTCGCGCTTGAAGGCGAACACCCCGGCGGTGAAGGGAAAGGCGCCGGGCAGGTTTTCCTTCAGCAACCAGCGCAGCAACTCGCCCTGGTCGCGGTAGGGCGGCAGCGCCACCTTGCGGATCGGGGTGCCGGACAGCGAGGGCTGGGTCAGCCGGGTGCGGATTTCCTGGTCGCGGATCCGCACCACGTATTCGTCGCCGCCATAGCTGGCGGCGATCTCCGGCCATTGGTCGAGCAGGCGGCGGCAATGCGGGTCGAACCCGGCCTCGTCGGCGGCAAGCAGGCGTTCGACCGGCGTGGGGTCCTCCCCGGCGGCGGCGAGGCGGTCGCGGGCATGGGCCAGCCCCTGGCGCGAGCGGGCGATCTCGACCTGGGCCTCGGCGCGGCGGCGATAGGCCCGCACCGTCTCGGCGATCTCGGCCAGGGCGCGGGCGCGGGCCGGCGGCACGATCGCCGCGCCGAGGGTCGAGGCCGGCCCGGCCGGGCGCGGCAGCCGGCTGGCGCCGAGCTTCAGGCCGCGTTCGGCCAGGGCGTCGCGCAGGGCATGGTACAGCGCGGTGACGCCGTCATCGTTGAAGCGCGACGCCACCGTGCCATAGACCGGCATCGCCTCGGGCGGGCGGTCGAAGGCGGCGCGGTTGCGCTGGACCTGCTTGCGCACGTCGCGCAGGGCGTCCTCGCCGCCCTTGCGGTCGAACTTGTTGATCGCCACCAGATCGGCATGGTCGAGCATGTCGATCTTCTCAAGCTGGCTGGCGGCGCCGAATTCCGGGGTCATCACATAGAGCGACAGGTCGCCCAGCCCGGCCACCGCCGAATCCGCCTGACCGATGCCGGGGGTTTCGACCAGGATCAGGCCGAAGCCGGCGCGGCGGCACAGCGCGACGATCGCCGGCAGCGCCGGCGGCACCTCGGACCCCGCCCCCCGGGTGGCGAGCGAGCGCATATAGACCGGCCCGCCCAGCGCGTTCATCCGGATGCGGTCGCCGAGCAGGGCGCCGCCGGTCTTGCGCCGCGACGGATCGACCGCGATCACCGCGATCGGCAGATCGGGACAATCGAGGCGGAAGCGGCGGATCAGTTCGTCGGTCAGCGAGGATTTGCCGGCGCCGCCGGTGCCGGTGATGCCGATCACCGG
>JBDLVO010000512.1:0-12789 GCA_039804805.1 Pseudomonadota bacterium | reverse complement strand
CGGATCGAGGCCGCCTCGAACACGCCGCCCCGGGTGACCTTGCCGTAGACGGCGGCCAGCATCCGCGTCACCTCGGCGGTCTGGCCGGCCACCACCTTGGTGATGGTGTCGACGGTGTGCTCGCGGTCGCCGGGATTGATCCGCTCCGGGCTGTAGCCGAGGAAGAAATCGATCCCGCATCTGAGGCCCGACACCCGTTCCAGCTCGGGGCCGCACAGATCCTCGGTGACGCCGGGATAGACCGTGCTTTCGAACACCACCACCGCGCCGGGGCGGATCGCCTCGCCGACGGTGCGGCAGGCGCTCAGCACCGGGCGCAGATCGGGCTCGTTGGCGGCATCGACCGGGGTCGGCACGGTGACGATGTAGAGGTCGAAGCCGGCGATCGCGGCGGGGTCGGCCGACAGTTTCAGCGTGCTGGCGCGCAGGGTGGCGGGGGCGACCTCGTCGGTGCGGTCGTGGCCGCGCTGCAATTCGGCGATGCGCGCGGTCGAAATGTCGAGGCCGAGGGTGGGAAAATGACGCGCGAGCGTCACCGCCAGCGGCAGGCCGACATAGCCGAGGCCGACGACGGCGACGCGAAGGGAGGAAGACATCGACACAACTCTCATCATCGGAGCAAGGGGGCGACTTTCGCCGCAGCCGGTCCCCGCTGTCAACGGTCACCGCCGGCGGGGCGGCCCCGTCCGGGGCGCCGGCGGGACGAATGGGAACGAAAACAACCCGTTGCCCTGGTCGTTGCCCCGGCCGGGCGGTGGAGGGCGCGTCAAATCGACCGGGCGATGAAGCCGTGGGTTGCTCCAACAGGCATCTTGGCTCAAGATAAGATGCCGCCGCCCAAGAACTGGTGCGGGCGGGACAGCAGAATGTCGTCGGGACGGTGTCCGCATGTCACTCCCTACCATCATCGGGTTTTTCCTCAGCCTGGTGTTGTTCGTGGGCGCGATTCTGATCGCCACCACGAATGTTAAGATTTTCCTTCACCTCACCGGTTTCATGATGGTGATCGGCGGCACCCTGGCCGCGACCCTGGTGGCGTTCGAATTGCGCTATGTCCGCCAGGCGATGGGGCTGCTGAAGGCGATCTTCTTCACGCCCAAGATGGCGCGCGAGATGCTGACCAACGAGGTCGCCCGCGTCATCCGCTGGGGTTACCTGATGCAGAAGGGCGGCATCACCGCGCTCGAAACCGACACCCGGGCGCTGAAGAGCCAGGATCCCTTCCTCGCCTTCGGCATCAATCTGGTGATCTCGGGCTATACCGGGGCCGAGGTGCGGCAATTGCTGGAGAACCTGATCGAGACCTCGTTCCAGCGCCACGTCGTGCCGACCGATATTCTCAAATACATGGCCAGCAACGCCCCCGGCTTCGGCATGATGGCCACCCTGGTCGGTCTGGTGGTGATGCTCGACAATCTCGGCAGCGACCCGTCCAAGCTTGGCGGCGGCATGGCGGTCGGCCTGCTCGGCACCCTCTACGGCGTGCTGTTCGCCCGCATGGTGCTGATGCCGGCGGCCAACAAGGCGTTCCAGCGCGAATCGATCGTCCGCTTCCGCAATCAGGTGGTGGCCGAGGGGCTGGCCCTGCTGGCCGAGCGGCGCAGCCCGCGCTTCATCCAGGACGCGATGAATTCCTACCTCGATCCCTCGATCCACTTCGACATCGACAAGGTCCGGCGCTGACCGGAGGGAGCGCGCGATGAGCCGGTTCGAGAAGAAGAACGAGGAGCCGCTGGAAGACTGGCTGCTGTCCTACGCCGACATGATCACCCTGGTGATGGCGTTCTTCGTGCTGCTGGTGTCGATGTCGAAGATCGACCTCAGCAAGTACGAGGAGGTCCAGGCCGGCATGGCCCGCGACATCGGCAACCGCGACGTCACCAAGCCGTTGCAGGATCTCAGCACCGAATTGCGCGGCAAGGTCGCCGGGGCCGGGGTGGAGGATTCGATCGATATCGGCCGCGACGACCGGGGCGTGGTGCTCAATCTGGCCAGCGGCGGGATGTTCAAGCCCAGTTCGGCCGAGATCCTGCCGGCGATCCGGCCGCTGCTGAAGGACATCGCCGAGACTCTCGGCCAGAAGCGCTTCACCGGCTACCAGATCGAGATCCAGGGCCACACCGACGACACCCCGGTCAACACCCCGCAATTCGCCAGCAATTGGGAATTGTCGAGCGCCCGCGCCCTGGCCACCCTCAAGGTCCTGAACGAGTTGGGGATCGATACCGCCCGGATGAAGACCGCCGCCTTCGCCGACAACGCCCCGCGCGTCCCCAACCACAGCGACACCGGCCAGCCCTATCCCGAAAATCAGGCGATCAACCGCCGGGTCGAGATCCACGTCTATCCGCGCTGACCCCCCCACAGCGGGGATCAGGCGCGGTGGGCGGTCAGGATCAGGCGCTGGCCGTGCACCGGCTCGTGATAGAGCTGGCGCAGGCCCTTGACCGTCAGCGAGGCCTGGAACTGGCGCGGCGGGCAGGAATTGTCGGGGAACAGGTCCCAGTGGCAGGGGATCGCCAGCGCCGGCCCGACCCGGCGGACCAACTCCGCCGCCTCCCAGTGCGACAGATTGCCGTAGCCGCCGTTGATCGGCACGCAGACCACGTCGGGCAGGTGCTTGAGCCCGGCCTCGGCCACCCGGTCATGCCAGCCGGTGTCGCCGGTGATCCACAGCTTGGGTCCGCCGCCGGCCTGGATCAGCAGCCCGACATGGGTCAGGTCGCCGGCATCGGTCGGCAGGGCGAAGGTGCCGGTCAGGCGCAGGTCGCCGCGCTCGATCACCCGGTTGGGCCAGAGCAGATCGCGGTCGCCCTCGGCGATGCCGGCATCGGCGAACACCGCCTGGGTGTCACCCGGTCCGACGAAGCCGCCCACCCGGCCGCTCCAGGCGCAGGCCGCCAGGGTGGCGGGGTCGGCATGGTCGCGGTGGGAATGGGTGCAGACCACCAGATCGGCTTCCAGTTCCTCCGGAGCCAGCGGCGGCGGCACCATCCGGGCGAGGTCGAGTCCGCGCCGCGACGGGTTGCAGGAATCGGTCAGGTAGGGATCGACCGCCACCACCCCGCCGCCGGGGGATTTCACCACCCAGCCATTCTGCCCGAGGAACCACAAGGCGAGGCTGCCGGGTTCGACCCGGGTCTCGCGGATCTCGGTCGCCAGTGCCGTCATCGCCCCTCTCGCCGTAACGTCCGGGTATCGGGCGAAGTATCCGTCCGATCAGTGTTTTCGCCAAGAGTTACCGGCGGGGGACGAAGGCTATAGGTCGAGCGGATGCTGGGGGCCGGTCTCGGCCCGCGCCGCCAGCTCGGGACGGGGGCGGGGATGCAGCAAGGCCGTCACCGCCTCGGCCGGGGCGGGGATTTCTCCCAGCCACAGCGGCCAGTCCTCGGGAGCCAGCGGCACCGGCATGCGCGGATGCAGCGCGGCGACCGGATCGCGGGCGGCGGTGGTGATGATGGTGGCGCTGCGGAGCCAGGTCCCGTCCGGGGCGCGCCAATTGTCCCATAGTCCGGCCAGCGCCAGCAGACCGCCCTGGCGCGGCGCGATGCGATGAAGGGCGCGCGGCGGGTGGTCGTCGCGTTCAAAGAAGTCTTCGGCCGGGATCAGGCAGCGGCGGCGCTGGAACGGGTCGCGGAAGGTCGGCCGTTCAGCCAGGGTTTCGGCCCGGGCGTTGAACAGCCGGCCGGCCGGCACCTGTTCGCGCGCCCAATGCGGGATCAGGCCCCAGCGGGCCGGGTCGAGCGCCCGTCGCCCCGTCGCCGGGTTGAAGCGCAGGATCAGGATCGGCTGGCCGGGGGTCAGGATGCCGTCGGGCGCCGCCTCGGTCGGCGGGGCGGCGGCGAAGATTTCGGCCAGCGCGGCGGGAGGGGTGGTTCGGGTGAAACGGCCGCACATCGGGGGAGTGTATCACGCCTGCTCGCGCGGGCGCTGCCCGCGGGCCCGCCGGGGCGGAGCCCCGGACCCCTCTCTTTTTCAGGAATCGGGGGGGAGGGCGTGCCAGTGCAGATGGTCGTGCTGGTGGGCGTGGCGGTGCAGGGTGGCCGGGATCAGGCGGCCGTCGCGAAGGACGGCGCCCCGGGTCGCCAAACGCGCCAGCAGGGCATCGTCGTGCGAGACGATCACCATCGCCTGATCGAGGCCGCTCAGCACCTCTTCCAGCCGGCGGGCGTGGTCGCGGTCGAGCGCGTTGGTCGGCTCGTCCAGCAGCAGCACCTCGGGGCGCATCGCCAGCAGGGCGGCGAGGCTGACCAGCCGTTTTTCGCCGCCGGAGAGGTGGTGGGTGATGCGGTCGCGCAGCGGGGTAAGGTCGAGTCCGGTCAGGGTTTCCTCGGCGCGCTGGCGGGCGGCGTCGGGGGCGAGGCCGAGATTGAGCGGGCCGAAGGCGACGTCCTCGATCACCGTCGGCGAAAACAACTGGTCGTCGGCGTCCTGGAACAGCAGGCCGGCGCGGCGGCGCACCTCGTGGAAATCGCGTTCGCGCCGCCGTTCGGCGCCGAAGGCGGTGAGGGTGCCGGCGGTCGGGCGTTCCAGTCCGACCAGGGTCCGCAGCAGGGTGGTCTTGCCGGCGCCGTTGGCCCCGACCAACGCCAATCGTTCGCCGGGATCGAGCCGCAGCGACAGGCGGTCGAGCACCACCCGGCCGCCGCGTTCGACCCGCACCGACTCGAGGTCGAACAGCGCGCTCATCCCAGCCGGTCCGCCGCCAGGGTCAGCGCCAGCACCAGTCCGAGTCCGGCGGCGAAGCCGGCATCGGCGCGGCCGAAGCGGGTGTCGTCGATCAAAGCGAAGCGGCCGGCGAAGCCCCGGCAGCGCATCGCCTCGTCGATCCGCTCGGCGCGGGCGACGGCGCGCACCAGCAGGGCGGCGATCAGGTCGGCCAGGGTGACGAAGGCATGGCGCGACAGGCGGGGGCGGAAGGCGCGGGCGCGCAGCGCTTCCTGCAACCGGGTCGCCTCGGCCCCGATCAGCCCGACATAGCGCGCGGCGAAAAGCAGTAGATGGACCAGCCGCGCCGGGGTACCGAGCCGGGCCAGGGCATGGCCCAGCCGCACCGGCTCGACCCCGCCCAGCAGGGTCAGCAGCGCCACCGCGCACAGCCCGACCCGCAGCAGGATCTCCGCCGCCCGCTCCAGCCCCGGCCGCGACAGTGCCAGCGGCCCCCATTCCACCATCACCGGCCCCGGCATGGTCAGCGGCAGCGTCGCCAGCAGCACCAGCAGGAAGCCCTCGACCTGGAGCAGCCGGCGCGCCAATTGCCGCCCCGGCACCCCGGCCAGCAGGGCCAACCCGATTGCCAGCGCCAGCGCGGCGGCCAGCACCTCGGGCGAGCGCAGTGCCAGCGCGGTGGCCAGCGTCGCCAGGGTGGCGAGCAGACAGGTGCGCGGGTCGAGGCCGCTCACCGCCGCCGCCGTGCCGCCCAGGCGAGGCCGAGCCCGGCCAGCCCGACGATGTAGCCGATCCCGCCGATCAGGTCGTTGAGCCGGAGCCGGCTGTCCGCCTCGATCTGGGCGGCGATCAGCGGATCGAGCCGCCGCGCCAGTACCCGTTCCACCGCCGCTTCGATCCGCGCCTCCTCGGGCGCCGGTCCCGCCGCCACGGGTGCTGCGACCGGCGCCGCCCCCAAGGTGGTCTCGACCGCATGCCCGTCGCCGCAATCGACGGCGATGCGATAGGAATCGGGCCGGGGCGGTGTCCAACGGAAGCGCCCCTCGCCGTCGGTGACGAGCCGCCCGACCTCCTGCCCGGCCGGATCGCGGATGATTACGCTGGCGCCCTGCGGTCGTCCGCCGCCGACGAAAAACGCCTCGCCCTCGATGGCGTCGCCGGTCTGGGTGACGAACAGCTTGAGCTTGTGCGCCTCGGCCGGCCCGGCCGCCAGCAGCAGCACGACCACCCCGACGAAAAAAAGGGGGTTTGGGGCATCGCCCCAAGCGGGGCACGGGGCGGCAGCCCCGCTCATGGCGCCACCTCGATCGGCGTGACGATCAGATCGGGCCGGACCCGGGCCAGACTGCGCAGCAGCAAGGCGGTCAGCACCGCCTCGACCCCGGCCAGCGGCAGATAGGTCAGCGCCACCAGCCGCAGGCTGGGCAGGTAATCGCTCGACGAGGCGGCGAGGGCCAGGGCGACACCGCCGGCACTGCCGAGCGGGGCCAGTCCACCGACCAGGGCGCCCAGCGCCAGCAACCGGCCGGGGCCCGCCCCGGCCAGCCCTGGCCGAACGGCGGCGGCGAGCAGGATCCCGGGCAAAGCCATCGTCACCGTGTTGACGCCGAGGCTGGTCAGCCCACCGATTCCGAACAGCACCGCCTGCAACACCAGCCCGACCAACACGGCGGGGAAGGCGCGCCAGCCCAGCACCAGCCCCATCAAGCCGCCGAGCAGGGGATGGACGCTGGTCGGGCCGAGCGGCACCGCCACCAGCGAGACGACGAAAAAGGTGGCGGCGAGGATCGCGGTGGGGGGGATCGCCCGCTCGTCGAGCCGGCGCAGGCCGAGCGCCAGTCCGCCCGCCGCCAACACTGCGCCGCCGGCCAGCACCGGGACCGACAGCACCCCGTCGGGAATGTGCGCCATCGCCGCCTCCCTATTTCGCCGGAGGCAGGTCGGTGGCCCGCACCCAGATCAGGCCGCCCAGTTCGCTTTTGGCCGGCTTGCCGTCCGGCCCCTTGGCCGCCGGACCCTCGGTCAGGGCGGCGAAGCCCCACCAGCCGGCGCGCGGCAGGGTGGCGGCGAACACCCCGTTCTGGTCGGTGCGGGTGACCTGGGTGACGAACGCCTCGTTGGGCGGGGTGACCGAGCCGTCATTGG
Source organism: Pseudomonadota bacterium (assembly GCA_039804805.1). Classification (GTDB taxonomy): domain Bacteria; phylum Pseudomonadota; class Alphaproteobacteria; order Rhodospirillales; family Magnetospirillaceae; genus Phaeospirillum. The sequence continues at coordinate 5,976 of JBDLVO010000512.1, read as the reverse complement.
CCCATTCGATCTCGACCGGGACGAACGGGGCCGGCTTGCCCTTGACCCGCACCACCCCCCGGAACAGGCTGCCGGTCCACAGCCCGGTCGGGCGGCTCAGCGGCTCGATCTCGACCGGCAGGCCGACCGGCTGCTCCCAGCCCTCGCCCGAGGCGTAGCCATCGACCACCACCTTGGCGTAATGGGTGATCCAGCGCCGTTCCGCCGGCTCCCAGTAGGGCTGCGGCTCGACGAACAGGGTCACCGCGCCGGGGCGGGGCAGGCTGGTGTCGAACCGCCAGCCCTGATGGCCGTCGACCTTGTCCTCGCGCAGGCTGGCGGTCAGGTCGGTGACCTTGCCGCCGGCGGCGAGGCCGACCCGCTTCGGCCGGGCGAGGTCCATCACCGGGCCGCGCTCCATCGGATGGGTGAACAGCAGCGCCACCGACAGCGCGCCGCCCTCGGGCAGCACGTCGGCACTCGGCAGGATTTCGAGGAAATGGGCCTGGGCCGGGGCGGCGGCGAGCAGGGCGGCGGTGATCAGGGCGAGGACCGGGACGGCGGGACGGGACGGCATCGGCGGGGCTCTCCTGGTTTCGGTGGGGTCAGTTGAGGGATTCGGCGGCATAGCCGCCCTCGCCGTCGGGGCGGCGCAATTGATAGCGGTCGATCTTGGCGCGCAGCCCGACCCGCGACAGGCCGAGCAGTTCGGCGGCGTGGCTGATATTGCCCCGGCTGCGGGCCAGCGCGTCCTCGATCTCGCTGCGTTCCAGCGCCTCGACCCGGTCCTTGAGGGTGGCGCCGAGGCCGGCCGGGGCGGGGGCGAGGATGCGCGGCGACAGCAGATGCGGCCCGAGCGGCTGGTTGGCGTCGGACAGCGCCACCATCCGCTGGATCTCGTTGTGCAGCTCGCGCACGTTGCCGGGCCAGCCATAGGCCTCCATCCGCCGCAGGGTGTCGGGGGTGAAGCCGGGCACGGCGCGGTGGAAGGCCTGGTTGACCTGGGTCAGGATCCGCTCGGCGATCGGGGCGACATCCATCCGCCGCTCGGCCAGGGGCGGGATGTGGATCGGGAACGCCGCCAGCCGGTAATAGAGGTCGCGGCGGAACCGCCCGGCCGCCACCTCGGCCTCCAGCTCGCGGTTGGTGGCGGAAATCACCCGCACATCGACCCGGCGCGGCCGTTGCGCCCCGACCGGGCGGATCTCGCCCTCCTGCAACGCTCGCAGCAGCTTGACCTGGAAGGCGGGCGAGGTTTCGCCGATCTCGTCGAGGAACAGGGTGCCGCCGTCGGCGACCTCGAACAGGCCGATCCGGTCCTGATAGGCCCCGGTGTAGGAGCCCTTCTTGCTGCCGAACAGCTCGCTTTCGAGCAGATGCTCGGGCAGGGCGCCGCAATTCTCGACCACGAACGGGCCGCCGGCCCGGCCCGAGCCCTGGTGGATGGCGCGGGCCAGCAATTCCTTGCCGGTGCCCGAGGCGCCGGTGATCAGCACCGAGATGTCGTAGGCGGCGGCGCGGCGGGCCAGCTCGATCACCTTGGCCACCGGGCTGGCGGCGGCATGGACGATCGGGTCGAACCCATCGGCGGCCGGCGGGCGGACGGGCGGGGGGGGCGAATCGTTGGCCGGGGTCTGGGTCAGGCGCTGGAACAGCCACGCCGCCTCGGCGACGGTGGCGAGCAGGCGGTCGGGCTGCCACGGCTCGGCGACGACGCGGTACAGCCCGGCGTGGTCCAGTCCGGCCACGATCTCCTCCGCCGCGAGGCCGCCGGCCAGCAGCAGCCGCACCGGGTCGGGCCAGAGGGTGCGCAGCCGCGACAGCAGGGCGAGGCCGCTTTCGCCGCCGACCCGGGGGGCGCACAGCACCACCGCCACCATCGCCCCGGCCAGCACGGATTCGGCCTCGGCCCCGCCGGTGACGGCGATCACCTCGAACACCGGGGCCAGCGCCTGCCGCAACGCCTCGCGCAGACGGGGCTCCTCGGCCACCACTAGGATCGGGCTGGGCAGGATCGGGCTCGGCTTGCTCATCTCCCCGCCCCCCTCAGCAGATCCGTGGCAATTGCTCGCCGGCCAGCCAGTCGACGATCCGCTCGCCGCCAAAGGCGGTGCGCATCCGCACCATTCGGCGCGGATCCTCGACCACCGTGCCGATGATCGCCGCCGCCGCCCCCAGCGGCTGGGCCCGCATCGCCGCCAGCAGCGTTTCCGCCGCCTCGGGGGCGACCACCGCCACCAGCTTGCCCTCGTTGGCGATAGTCAGCGGATCGAGCCCGAGCAACTCGCACACCGCGGTGACCGCCGGCTTGACCGGGATCGCCGCCTCCTCCAGCGCCATCCCCACCCCGGACTGGCGCGCCAGCTCGTTGAGGGTGGCGGCCAGCCCGCCCCGGGTCGGATCGCGCATCAGCCGCAGGTCCGGCCCGGCGGCGGCGACCATCGCCGCCACCAGCGGCACCAGCGCGGCGCAATCGGAGTCGAGATCGGTGGCGAAGGACAGGTTTTCCCGCCGCGACAGGATCGCCACTCCGTGGTCGCCGATGCTGCCCGACAGGATCACCCGGTCGCCCGGCCGGGCACGGTCGCCCGACAAATCGAGCCCGGCCGGCACCACGCCGATGCCGGCGGTGGCGATGAACAGGCCGTCGGCCTTGCCGCGCTCGACCACCTTGGTGTCGCCGGTGACCACCGCGACTCCGGCCGCCCGCGCCGCCGCCCCCATCGACCGGGCGATGCGGTCGAGATCGGCCAGCGGAAAGCCTTCCTCGATGATGAAGCTGGCCGAGAGATAAAGCGGGGTCGCCCCGGCCATCGCCAGATCGTTGACGGTGCCGTTGACCGCCAGCTTGCCGATGTCGCCGCCGGGGAAGAACAGCGGCGACACCACCGCGCCGTCGGTCGAGAACACCAGCCGGCCGCCGGCCGGAATCGGCAGCGCCGCCTGATCGTTGCCCTGGGCGAGGTAGGGATTGGCCAGCGCCGGGGCGAAGATCGCGGCGATCAACTCGGCCATCGCCTTGCCGCCGGCGCCGTGGATCATCTCGACCCGGCCGCCGGAGGGCGGGGTGGGGCGCGGCGCGGTCATGCCGGCACCGCCTGTCCGGCCGGGGCGGCGCGGAAGCGGCCGTAGCTCCAGCGCGCGGCGCAGGCGCCCTCGGCCGAGACCATGCAGGCGCCGACCGGGTGGTCGGGGGTGCAGCCGGTGCCGAACAGCCGGCATTCCTCCGGCCGCTTGCGTCCGCGCAGGATCGCCCCGCATTCGCAGGCGGGCGGATCGGCCACCGGGCGGGGGGCGAGGTCGAAGCGGGCCTCGGCGTCGAAGCGGGCGAAGGCGGGGCGCAGTTTCAGCCCGCTGGCCGGCAGCGACCCCAGCCCGCGCCACGCGAACGCGCCGCGCGGCTCGAACCAGCGTTCGACCACGGCCTGGGCCTTGCGGTTGCCGCCGGGGGTGACGGCGCGGCGGTACTGGGTTTCGATCCGCGCCGCGCCGCGATTGATCTGGCGCACCAGCATCAGCACCGCCTGGAGCAGGTCGAGCGGCTCGAACCCGGCCACCACCAGCGGGGTGGCGAATTCGGCGGCGCAGAAGTCGTAGGCCTCGGCGCCGATCACGGTCGAGACATGGGCCGGGCCGATCACCCCGTCGAGGTCGGCCGCCAGCCCGTCGGCGCCGGTCAGGATCGCCCGCATCGCCGGGGGGGTCAGGACGTGGTTGCAGATCAGGGTGAAATTGCCGAGCCCGGCCGCCTCGGCCTGTGCCAGCGCCACCGCGCTGGCCGGGGTGGTGGTCTCGAAGCCGATGGCGAGGAACACCACGGTGCGCGCGGGCTCGCGCTGGGCGATCGCCACCGCGTCGAGGGTCGAATAGACCATCCGCACGTCGGCCCCCGCCGCCTTGGCCTTCAGCAGGCTGGTCCCGCCCGAGCCCGGCACCCGCAGCAGGTCGCCATAGCTGCACAGGGTGATCTCGGGCCGCCGCGCCAGGGCGATGGCGGCGTCGATCCGCTCGACCGGCAGCACGCAGACCGGACAGCCCGGGCCGTGGATCAGCCGGACCGCCGGCGGCAGCAGGTCTTCCAGCCCGTAGCGGGCGATGGCATGGGTGTGGCCGCCGCAGAATTCCATCAGGCGGTAGGTCCGCCCCGGCTCGGTTTCGGCGGCGATGGTGGCGGCGAGGCCCCGGGCGAGGCCGCCGTCGCGGAATTCATCGACATATTTCATGCCGCGCCCTCCGCCGTCAGCGCCGCCGCCTCGGCCAGCAAATCGAGGGTGCGGCGGGCCTCCTCGGGGTCGATCCGGGCCAGGGCATGGCCGACATGGACCACGACGTAATCGCCCACCGCCACCCCGTCGAGCAGCGCCACCGAGATTTCCTTGGTCACCCCGTCAAGGCTGACCAGCGCGCGGTCCTCGGGGTGGAGCGCGACGATTTCAGCGGGTATGGCAAGACACATCACGTCCCCCATGACGAAGAGCAAGACCGGACGCCACGCCGGCCGGCGCGTCGCTCCGATGTTCGCGGGGGATCCCCCGCACTCCCTGCCGGGGCCTTGGCGGCCCTTCGTTTCTCTTGTTTTTGTTCCGTCTCCCTTTGTGGGGACGGATTGGTTAGGGCTTCAGTATAGCCGATTGTCTCGGTTTTGCGACCCGAACCTACGCTCAAGGCGCGAAGTCGGCGGGCTCCCGCCCGCACCCGGCCGGGGCGATGCCCCGGACCCCCTTTGTTTTCGAAAATTTCAGCGTCCGGCGCGGGCCAGCGCGGCCTGACCCAGCGACAGGCCGCCATCGCCGCACGGCACGGCGCGGGCCAGCAGCGGGGTCAGGCCCTGGTGGCGCAAGGCGGAGGTCAGGCCATCGGCCAGCACCCGGTTGGCGAGGCAGCCGCCGCCCAGGGCCACCCGGTCGGTGCCGCATTCGGCGGCGGCGGCGCCGATCCAGGCGGCGAGGCCGGCGATCAGGGTGCCGTGGAACAGGTCCGCGCCCTCGGCGGGAGTGATGTCGGGGGTGGCCAGGGTGGCCAGCAAGGGGAGAAAGTCGAGTCGGCCGGCGGCGAGGGTGAAGCCGCCGGGCAACATGCGGGGGGTTTCGACCAGCGCCTCCAGTTCCATCGCCGCCTGGGCTTCGTGGTCCTGCACCAGACGCAGGCCGAGCAGGGCGGCGGCGGCGTCGAACAGCCGGCCGAGGCTGGTGGTGACCGGGGCGCGGTCGATCCGCGCGGCCAAAGCGGCGGCGAGCGGCTGGGTGGGGAAGCGGGCGGCGGCCTCGTCGGCGCGACCGAGTCGGGCCAGTGCCGCCGTCGCCATCCGCCACGGCTCGCGCGCGGCGCGGTCGCCGCCGGGCAAGGCGAGCGGGGCGAGGGCGCCCAGGCGTTGCCAATCCCCGCCCTCGATCCGGAGCAGTTCGCCGCCCCAGGCGGTGCCGTCGTCGCCGAGGCCGATTCCATCGAGGGCGGCGCCGAGCAGCATTTCGTCGATGCGATGTTCGGCGGCGATCGCGGCGATGTGGGCGGCATGGTGCTGGACCCGCCGCACCGGGCGGCCGAGGGCGGCGGCGATGTCCTCGGCGATGCGGGTCGAGCGGTAATCGGGATGGCGGTCGCACACCACCAGATCGGGGGTCAGGCCGAGCAGCCCGGTCAGGCCGGCGGCGACCTCGCGCAGGAAGGCATCGGCGGCGGGGCTGTCGAGGTCGCCGACATGCTGCGACACGAACGCCTCGCGCCCCCGGGTCAGCGTCACCGTCGCCTTGAGATGGGCGCCGAGCGCCAGCACGCAGGGGCCGTCGCCGCCAAGGTCGAGCGGTTCCGGCACCAGCCCCCGGCCGCGCCGCAGCACCGCCGGGGCGCCATCGGCCAGCATCAGCAGCGAATCGTCGAGCCGGCTGACGATGGCGCGGTCATGGCCGACGATCAGGTCGGCGATCCCGCCCAGTCGCGCGCGGGCCTCGGCATCGTCGATCACCAGCGGCTCGCCGCTGGGATTGGCGCTGGTGGCGA
>JBDLVO010000511.1:0-2586 GCA_039804805.1 Pseudomonadota bacterium | reverse complement strand
CCGCCGCCGCCTCGATCAGGCCGCGCTCGACCTCGATCAGGGTGTGGCAGGCCATCAGGGCATCGTAATAGCGCTCGACCAGGATCAACTCGCCGACGTCGGTGACCGCGCCGGCCAGCATCGGCCACGCCGCCACCGCCTCGCGGGCGACCTGATGGTAGAGCGTGAACAGCTTCGGCTTGTCGTCGGTCAGATAGAGGCTCTGGGTGACGAAATAAAGCCGCCGGATCGGGGTGGTGGCGTCGCGTTCGCGCATGATGCGCTTTTCCCGCAGCACGTTCTCGCTGCCGCTGACGATCAGGACACAGCGGCCGGCGCCGCCGTTCTGTACCTTGGCCTTGCCGATCAGGATGGATTCGCCCTGGGCCAGATTGATCTTGAGCGACATCGATTCCTCTGAGACTTGCGGATAAGGGCACCGCCGACGGCGCCCCCGCCGACGTTATAAGTCTTTGCCCGGATCGAAAAGCCAGAAAATCCCCCCGTCCCGGGCAATCGCCCGCCCCGTAGCCCGGAGGAGGAAACGGCAAGAGCGCCCGGACGGAGGCTCGACGCGCCGCCGCCGGCGTCGCGCCGGACAATCATCACGCGCGCCCCCCCTTCTCGGGACTCGACGAAACCGCCCAGACGGGCTATCTGTTTGGTATGAAGAGCTGCCTTGCCATTCGTCACGTCGCCTTCGAGGACCTCGGCGCCTTCGAGCCGGCGCTGCGGAACGCGGGATATCAGGTGGTCTATCGCGACGCCGGCTGGGACGATCTGGCGCGGATCGACCCGCTCACCCCCGACCTGATGGTGGTGCTGGGCGGCCCGATCGGCGCCTATGACGGCGCGCTCTATCCCTTCCTCGAGGATGAATTGCGGCTGATCGGCGCCCGTCTGGCCGCCGGAACGCCGCTGCTCGGCCTCTGCCTCGGCGCCCAGTTGATGGCGCGGGCGCTGGGGGCGCGGGTGGCGCCCAACCCGGCCGGCAAGGAGATCGGCTGGGCGCCGCTCAGCCTGACCGCCGCCGGCCAGGCCTCGCCGCTGGGCGAACTGGGCGACCTGCCGGTGCTGCACTGGCACGGCGACGTGTTCGACCTGCCGGCCGGCTGTCTGCCGCTGGCCTCGACCGGCCCGACGCCCAACCAGGCCTTCCGTCACGGCCGCGCCCTCGCCCTTCAGTTCCATCCCGAGGTCACCGCTCCGGGCTTCGAACGCTGGCTGATCGGCCATGCCGCCGAAATCGGCGCGGCCGGCCTGTCGGTTCCGGCGTTGCGCGCCGCCACCGCCACCCATGCCGCGCGGCTCGAGCCGCGCGGCGCCCGCCTGCTGGCCCGCTTCCTCGACGGAGACTGACCCCCAAGCTCCGGCGCGCCGGCCCCGCCGGCAGGAAAGCCACACCCCCCGGGGAGATCACAGAAAGGGATCCAAGCCGTGGACCACCAACTCGACGAGGACGACGTCAGGCGCCTGCTCTCCCACCCCGACGGCGAAACCCGGGCGGAAATCGCCGCCAAGATCGCCTCGCAGCATGCCGGCCTCAGTCCCGACCAGCGCCGCATCGCCGAAGACATCTTCCGCATGATGGTGCATGACGCCGAGGTGCGGGTGCGCGAGGCGCTGGTGCGCCAGTTGAAGGACAATCCCGCCGTCCCCCACGACGTCGCCATGGCCCTGGCCAACGACGTCGAGGACGTCTCGCTGCCGATGCTGCAATTCTCCGAGGCGCTGACCGACGAGGATCTGGTCGAGATCGTCCGCAGCCAGGGACCCGAAAAACAGAGCGCGGTCGCCGCCCGGTCCAGCGTCTCGGCCAGCGTCGCCGACGCCCTGATCGACAGCGGCAACGAGCACGCGGTCGCCACCCTGGTCGCCAATGACGGCGCCGAGTTGAGCGAGGGCTCGCTCGACCGGGTGGTCGAACGCTACGGCGAGACCGAAAGCGTCGGCCGCTCGCTGATCGAACGCAAGGCATTGCCGGTGTCGGTGGCGGAACGGCTGATGACCCGGGTGTCGGAGCATCTGCGCAACAGCCTGCTGTCGCGGCGCGACCTGTCGCCCGAGGCGGTGGCGGTGGTGATGATCCAGGCGCGCGAACTGGCGGTGCTCGGCCTGTCCGGCTCCGAGGCCGAGGCGGCGCCGCTGGTCGATCACCTCTACCGGGTCGGCCGCCTCACCCCCTCGATCATCCTGCGGGCGATCTGCATGGGCGACATGCCGTTCTTCGAGGGGGCGCTGGCCAAGCTGGCGCGGATCAAGATCGAAAACGGCCGCACCCTGATCCACGACGCCGGCAAGCGCGGCTTCGAGGCGCTGTTCGAGAAGGCCGGGCTGCCGCGCGCCTTCTTCGCCGCGATGCGGGCGGCGGTCGATGTTTCGACCGAAATGGAATATGACGGCGGACCGCATGATCGGGAACGCTTCTCCCGTCGTATGATCGAGCGTATCCTGACGCAGTATGGCGACCTTGGCGTCGAGTTCGAGAACGACGATCTCGAATATCTGCTCGCCAAGCTCAACCGCCTGCCGGGGTCGATCACCGCGTCGTGACGCCGCCCCTGGATCTGAAGGAGAGGAATAGGACGTCCGGATGAGTGCCGCGCC
>JBDLVO010000510.1:0-3302 GCA_039804805.1 Pseudomonadota bacterium | reverse complement strand
GAGCGGGGTGATGCGCCAGGCCGGCAGCGTCACGATGGCGGTGGTGCCATGGCCGGGGCGGCTGTCGAGTTCGAAATGGCCGCCATGGGCCTCGACCAGCGCCTTGGTCAGCGGCAGGCCGAGGCCGCTGCCTTCATAGCGGCGCGACAGCCGGCTGTCGGCCTGGACGAACGGCTCCATCACCCGCACCAGTTCCTCGGCGCTCATGCCGATGCCGGAATCGGTGACGACGATGACGAAGCCGTCGGTGTCGGCCTGGGCGGTGATGGTCACCGCCCCCCCCTCGTCGGTGAACTTGACCGCGTTCGACAGCAGGTTGAGCACGATCTGGCGCATCCGCCGCTCGTCGGCCAGCAGCAGCGGCAGACCCTCGGGCAGATCGGCCTCGACCGTCAGGCCGGCATTGGCCGCCCGCCGCGCCAGCATCCGCGCCGAGGCGCGGATGATCCCGGCGACATCGACCACGGTTTCGACCAGATCGGTCATCCCCGCCTCGGCCTTCGACATGTCGAGGATGTCGTTGATCAGTTCGAGCAGATGCATCCCGCTGTCGTGGATGTCGTCGAGATAGGGCCGGTAGCTGACCGGGGTGATCGGACCGAAGATCTCGTGCTTCATCATCTCGGAAAAACCGATGATGGCGTTGAGCGGGGTGCGCAGTTCGTGGCTGATGTTGGCGAGGAAGGTGTTCTTGGCGCGGTTGCCGCGCTCGGCCGCCTCCTTGGCGTCGCGCAGGGTCTGCTCGGTGCGCTTGCGCTCGGTGACGTCGGTCAGACTGAGGATCACCCCCCCGCCCGGCATCGCCGAGGCCCGCACCTCCAGCACCGTCCCGGCGGCGCCGCCGCGCTCGAACACCATGTCCCGGTGCCGGCGCAGCGCCTCGGCCAGTTGCACCGTCTCGCCCACCGGAGCCGGGCCGGGCACCGCCTCGGCCGGCACCAGCAGGGCCAGCAGCAGGGTCAGGTCGATCGCGCCGGGCTCAAGCTCCGCCTCGGGCAGCCCCAGCATCCGCCGCGCCGCCTGATTGAGCGCGCTCAGGGTGTCGTCGGCGCCGAACACCGCCACCCCCTGGGCCATGTTGTCGATGATCGCCTGCAACCGCGACGCCTGCTGGCGGAAGCGGGCCTCGCCCTCGATCAGGGCGGTCTCGACCCGCTTGCGCTCGGTGATGTCGCGGATCACCCCGATGAAGGTGATCATGTCGCCCTGGCGCATCTCGGCGACGCTGATGTCGAGCGGGAACTCGCTGCCGTCCCGCCGCCGCCCGCGCACCTCGCGGCCGAGGCCGATGATGTGACGCTGGTGGTTCTTCATGTAGCGGTCGATGTGGCCCTGATGACCGGCGGCGAACACCGCCGGCATCAGCATCGTCACGTTGCGCCCGACCACTTCGTCGGCGTCATAGCCGAAGATGCGCTGCGCCGCCGGATTGAAGCTCAGCACCATCCCGGTCTCGTCGATGGTCAGGATGCCGTCCAGCACCGTGTCCATCACCCCCTTCAGCCAGGTGACGGTGCTGCCGAGGCTTTCCTCGACCTGCCGGCGCTGGGTGATGTCGCGCAACACCCGCAACTGGCCGCCATCGGGCAGCGGGTAGGTATGGACGGCGACCCAGCGCCCATCGGCGCAGACGTCCTCCTCGCCGACCATGCCGGCGCGCCAGCTCACCAGCTTGGCGGTCCGCCACGACTGGTCGCGGCCGAGCGCCTCGCCGCCGACCTCGATCACGTCGGCGAAACGCATCCCGGATTCCAGCCGAGCCAGGCCGGGGCGGAAGAAGTTCTGATAGGCCTCGTTGCTGGCGATCAGCCGGGAGCGGCCGTCATAGATCGCCACCCCGTCGATGCGGCCATCGATCGCGCGGGCGACGCGGCGGCGATAGCGCCGCCGCCGCCAGCCCAGCCAGACCAGGGTGCCCCCGATCCCGGCCGCCACCCCTCCCCCGGCGGCGGCGGCCAACACCGACACCACGCTTTGCGTCGCCTCGAGGGGAAGATCCATGCCAACGCTCCCGGCCGCCGGGGCCGACGCGCCCTTCGCCTATTCGTCGTAGGCGGCAAGCGAGGTGAAGGGAACGCCCAGTTCCTTGAGCCGCTGCCGACCGGGCAGGAAGGACAGCTCGATGATGCTGGCCGAGCCGGTGACCTCGGCCCCGATCTTGCGCAGCAATTCGATGCCGGCGGTCATGGTGCCGCCGGTGGCGAGCAGGTCGTCGAGCACCACCACCCGCTGCCCTTCGCTGATGGCGTCGTGCTGGATCTCGATCGTGTCGGTGCCGTATTCGAGGGCGTATTCGTGGCGGACGGTCTTGCCCGGCAGCTTGCCCTTCTTGCGCAGCATCACGAAACCACAGCCCAGCTTCAGCGCCAGCGGCGCCGCGACCAGGAAGCCGCGCGATTCGATGCCCGCCAGCACGTCGGGCTGGAACCGCCGCACGTCGCGCGCCAGACGCCCCATCGCCACCTGCCAGGCGTCGGCATGGGCCAGCAGGGTCGAAATGTCATAGAACAGGATACCCGGCTTGGGAAAATCGGGGACGCTGCGAATATGGTCCTTGATGTTCATGTCCGCGCTCTGAGAGAGAATAAGGAGCCGGCATGGTAACCACAGCCCGGGAGATGGTCAAAAGCAATCCGGGGCCGGGCCGAGCATCGCCACCAACGTTTCCGCCACCGCCGCCACCGGGATCGACTGCATCGTGTTTCCGCCGAACTCTTGCGCCCGCAACAAGCGCAGCCCGGGAGTCGAGGGGGCGAATTTCGCCGCCGGAGTCGGCCCGAACAGCGACAGCAGCGGGATGTCCGCCGCCGCCAGCATATGGCCGGCGCCGCTGTCATTGGCCACCGCCGCCCGCAGCCGCCGCCCCAGCGCGATGGTCAGCAGCGGCGACGGATCCGCCGCCTGCTGCAACGGCAGCAGCGCCCCGGGCAGCGCGGCGCGAACCGGGCCTTCCCACTCCGCCGCCTCGGCCGGCCCGAGCAGCACCACCGGCAGCCAGCCCGCCGCCGCCACCCCCTGCGCCACCGCGAGGTAGCGGTCGAGCGGCCAGCATTTGTAGCGCCCCCCCGCCCCCGGCGCGAAACCGACCTAGCCCCGCCCCGGCGGCAGCAGCCGCTCGGCCTCGGCGGCGCGGACCGGATCGGCCGGCAGCGGCGCCAGCGGCCCGACCGGCCGGCCCGAGGCCAGTTCGACCAGCCCCAGCAATTGCGCCGCCATCGCCGCCGGCCGCGCCCCCCCCGCCGCCGGCCGCAGATCGGACAGACGATAGCCGGCGGCGGCGGACAGGAAACGGCGGTGGCGGA
>JBDLVO010000509.1:0-8392 GCA_039804805.1 Pseudomonadota bacterium | reverse complement strand
GGCATCGACCGCTTCGACGAATTGCTCGATGCCGCCGCCGCCAAGGCGCCGACCCACCACCTCGCCGATATCGACGATGTCGGCTCGTTCGCCGCCTATCTGGTCAGCGACCTCGCCAAGTCGGTCACCGGCACCACCCTGTTCATCGATGGCGGTGCCCACATCATCGGGTAAGGGGAGTTTCGCGGGCTCCGCCCGCACCCGCCAAGGGCCGCAAGGCCCTTGGAACCCGTTGGTTTATTGATCGGATCCAAGGGCCTCTGGCCCTTGGCGGGTGTGGGCAGCGCCCACAAAAAAGGCGTCCCCGCGCCGAGCGGGGACGCCTCCGGTCCTGGCCTCAGCCCAGCGCCTTGACCACTTCCTCGGTGACCTTCTTGGCGTCGCCGAACAGCATCATGGTGTTGGGGCGGAAGAACAATTCGTTCTCGACCCCGGCATAGCCCGAGGCCATCGAGCGCTTGATGAACAGCACGGTCTTGGCCTTCTCGACCTCGAGGATCGGCATGCCGAAGATCGGGCTCTTCGGGTCGGACTTGGCCGCCGGGTTGGTGACGTCGTTGGCGCCGATCACGAAGGCCACGTCGGCGGTGCCGAATTCGTGGTTGATCTCCTCCAGTTCGAACACCTCGTCATAGGGGACGTTGGCCTCGGCCAGCAGCACGTTCATGTGCCCGGGCATGCGGCCGGCGACCGGGTGGATGGCGTAGCGGACGTCCACCCCTTCCTTCTTCAGCAGGTCGGCCATTTCGCGCAAGGCGTGCTGGGCCTGGGCCACCGCCATGCCGTAGCCGGGGATGATGATCACCTTCGAGGCGTTCTTCATGATGAAGGCGGCGTCGTCGGCCGAGCCGGCCTTGACCGCGCGGTCGCCCGCCGCCCCACTCGCCGCAGCCCCCCCGGCCACTTCGCCGCCGAAGCCGCCGAGAATGACGTTGATGATCGAACGGTTCATCCCCTTGCACATGATGTAGGACAGGATCGCGCCGCTCGACCCCACCAGCGCGCCGGTGACGATCAGCAGCGGGTTGGCCAGGGTGAAGCCGATGCCGGCCGCCGCCCAGCCCGAATACGAGTTCAGCATCGACACCACCACCGGCATGTCGGCGCCGCCGATCGGCAGGATCAGCAGCAGGCCGAGCGCCAGCGCGACCAGGGTGATGGCGATGAACAGGGTGATCGAGCCGCCGGAGAAGGCGAACAGCACCACCAGCGCCAGCAGCAGGAGGCCGAGGCCGGCATTGAGCTTGTGCTGGCCCCGGAACACCAGCGGCCTGCCGCTGACCAGCCCCTGGAGCTTGGAGAACGCCACCAGCGAGCCGGTGAAGGTGATCGCGCCGATCGCGGTGCCGAGGCTCATCTCGATCAGCGAGGCGGCCTTGATCCCGCCCGAGGCGGCCAGGATGTTGAAGGCGGCCGGATCGGACAGAGCGGCGGCGGCGACACAGACGGCGGCGAGGCCGACCAGCGAGTGGAACGCCGCCACCAACTGGGGCAGGGCGGTCATCGCGATGCGGCGGGCGACCAGGGTGCCGATGCCGCCGCCGATCAGGATCCCGAGCGGCACCAGCACCCAGGCGAAATCGGGGGTGAGGATGGTGGTGACGATCGCCACCGCCATGCCGGCCATGCCCCAGCGGTTGCCGTTCTGGGAGGTTTCCGGGCTGGACAGGCCGCGCAGCGCCATGATGAAGCAAACGGCGGCGGCGAGATAAGCGAGTTGGGTCAGATTGCTAGCCACTTGCGCGCCCTCCTATTTCTGCTTCTTCTTGAACATGCCGAGCATGCGCTGGGTGACCATGAAGCCGCCGAAGATGTTGATCGAGGCCAGGATCACCGCGATGAAGCCGAACAGGCGCGAGGCGGTGTTGTCGGTGGCGGTGGCGATCAGCGCGCCGACCACGATCACCGAGGAGATCGCGTTGGTCACCGCCATCAGCGGCGAGTGCAGCGCGGGGGTGACCCGCCACACCACGTAATAGCCGACGAAGCAGGCCAGCACGAACACGGTGAGCAGCGAGACGAAGCCGATGCCGTGGTCGCTCATCGCCTGGATCTGGCCGGCCTGGGCCAGCATCTCGGCGGCCTTCAGATTGAGCTGTTCGGCATCCTGGGCCAGCTTGGCGGCGGCCCGGACGAGATCGGTGGAGTCCATGTGGCGAGCCTCCTTAGCCGGCCAGAGCGGGGTGAACGACGCGGCCGTCGCGGGTGACGCAGGTGCCGGCCAGGATTTCGTCGTCCCAGGTGAATTTGAGGGTGTGGCTGTCCTTGTCGACCAGCGGGGTCAGGAAGTTCAGCAGGTTGCGGGCGTACAGCGCCGAGGCATCCACCGCGATCCGCGACGGGATGTTGCCGTGGCCGACCAGGGTGACGCCGTGCTTGACCACCACCCGGTCGAATTCCGACAGCGGGCAGTTGCCGCCGGCCTCGACCGCCAGATCGACGATCACCGAGCCGGGGCGCATCCCCTTGACCATCTCCTCGGTGATCAGCACCGGGGCCGGCTTGCCGGGGATCAGCGCGGTGCTGATGGCGATGTCGGTCTTCCTCAGCACCTCGGCGATCTTTTCCGCCTGCTTGCGCTTGTAATCCTCGCCCATCTCCTTGGCGTAGCCGCCCTTGGTCTCGGCATCCTTGGCCGCGTCGGCATCGACCTCGACGAACTTGCCGCCCAGGCTCTCGACCTGCTCCTTGACCGCCGGGCGGACGTCGAAGGCGTAGACCACGCCGCCGAGGCGCTTGGCGGTGGCGATCGCCTGCAACCCGGCGACGCCGGCGCCGAGGATCAGGAAGCGGGCCGGGGCGACGGTGCCGGCGGCGGTCATCATCATCGGGATGGCGCGGCCGAAATGCTCGGTGGCGTCGAGCACCGCCTTGTAGCCGGACAGGCTGGCCTGCGACGACAGGATGTCCATGCTCTGGGCGCGGGTAATGCGCGGCAGCAGTTCCATCGCGAAGGCGGTGACCTTGCGCGCCGCCAGCGCCTCGATCAGCGGGCGGTTGGCCAGCGCGGCCAGCGCGCCGACCAGCACCGCGCCCTCCTTCAGCAGCCCGACCTCCTCGTCGAGCGGCCGCTGCACCTTCAGCACGATGTCGGCGTCGGCCAGCGCCGAGGCGGCATCGGCGGCGAGGCTGGCCCCGGCCTCGCGGAACAGATCGTCGGGGATCGCGGCGCCGGCGCCGGCCCCGGTCTCCACCACGACATCGAAGCCCAAACCCTTGAACTTCTTGACGGTATCGGGAGACGCGGCGACCCGCGCCTCGCCGGCGCGGCGCTCCTTCGGTATGGCGATCTTCATCTGTCCTTTTCCCTTCGTGCTACGGGGCGGAAGCCTCCCGCATGACGCGGCGACAATGCCTTCAAGGGGCCGGTTTGCCAAGCGGGTTCGCGCCGGGGAGCGCACCCGATACTTGTGTCTTCGACCTGCCGGCGAAAACCGTCCCCATGCCTCGGTCATAGGGAACCAAAGGGAAACGTCAGCGCCGCAGCGCGCCGCCGACCCGGCCGAACAGCAGCGACAGCAGATAGGCCGCGCCGGCCACCAGCACGATCGCCGGGCCGGAGGGCAGTTCGAAGCGGAACGACAGCACCAGGCCGATATAGCCGGAAGCCAGGGCGATCAGGCCGGCCAGCCCGATCAGGCCGGGCAGGTGGCGGGCCCACATCCGCGCCGCCGCCGCCGGCAGCATCATCAGCCCGACCGCCATCAGGGTGCCGAGCGCCTGGAAGCCGGCGACCAGATTGAGCACCACCAAAGCGAGGAAGGCGAGGTGGACCAGCGCGCCGGCGCCGCCGGCAGCGCGCAGGAAGCCGGGGTCGAAACATTCCGCCACCAGCGGGCGGTAGAGCAGGGCGAAGCCGGCCAGGGTGACCGAGGCGATCGCCGCGATCAGGGTCAGCGAGGCGGCATCGACCGCCAGCACCGAGCCGAACAGCACATGCATCAGATCGACCGTGCTGCCATGGGTCGAGATGATCATCACCCCGAGCGCCAGCGAGATCAGATAGAAGGCGGCGAAATTGGCGTCCTCGCGCAGCGCGGTCAGCCGGGTGGCGAGGCCGGACAGCACCGCCACCGCCATCCCGGCCACCAGTCCGCCCAGCCCCATCGCCGGCAAGGCGAGGCCGCCGAGCAGGAAGCCGATCGCCGCTCCCGGCAGCACGGCGTGACTGAGGGCGTCGCCGAGCAGGCTCATCCGTCGCAGCAGCAGGAACACGCCCACCGGGGCGCAGCCGACCGACAAGGCGAGGCAGGCGACCAGCGCCCGGCGCATGAAGGCGTAATCGGCGAACGGGGCGATCCAGAGGTCATACATCGGCGGCCTCGCGGCGCGGCAGCACGGTGGCGGTCGCTCCCCAGGCGATGGTGTCGCCGCCCAGGCGCAGGGTGTGGGGGAAGGCGCGCCGGACCAGATCGAGATCGTGCGACACCGCGATCACCGTCCGCCCGGCTGCGGCCCAGCGGTGCAGGATCGCCATCAGGTCGGTGGTGGTGGCGGCGTCGATCGCGGCGAACGGCTCGTCGAGCAGGATCACCGCCCCGTCCTCGATCATCAGCCGGGCGAAGCGGGCGCGCTGGCGCTGGCCCAGGCTGAGGGCGCCGATCAGCCGTTGTTCCGCCCCGGCCAGCCCGACCGCCGCCAGCGCCCGTTCGGCCGCCGCGCGGTGATCCCGTCCGATCGCGGCAAAGGCGCCGATCCGCCGCCAATGGCCGAGCAGCACCAGATCAAGCACCGTCAGCGGAAAGCCGGGATCGAATTCGGCCTGTTGCGGCAGATAGGCGACGGTGCCGTCGGCCACCACCCGCCCGGCCAGCGGCGGCAGCAGTCCGGCCAGCCCCTTCAGCAGGGTGCTCTTGCCGGCGCCGTTGGGGCCGACCACCGCGGTCAGCGCCGCCGGGGCGAAGGCGCCGTCGAGGCCGCGCAGCACCGGGGTGGCGCCATAGCCGAGGCTGAGCGATTCGACCCGCAGCGTCACGGCGCCGCGCTCCCCCACCAGCCGGCGGCCCAGCCGACCGCCGCCCACAGCGGCAGCAGGATCAGGACGGCGAGGGCGAGACGGGCCAGGGCGCTCCAGGCCAGCAGGGGAGGCAACGGAAACGGGGAGGGCATCGGGGGGCAATCCGGATCGGCAACCGAACACGGATGTTATAACATATCATTTCGCTGCCGACGGCAAGGCGGGATCGTCTTGACAAGGCGGCGGCGGCGGTTTCACCCTGGCCGCCTCATCCTCTCCCGAGGGAGTTTTGTCGATGGATCGCCGCACTTTTCTGCGTCTGGGCGCCCTGGCCGGGCTGGGCTGCGTCGCCGGCGCCGCCCCCGCCGCCGCGTTCCAGCAGATCGATTGCGAGGAGAGCGGCAGCGCCGACCCGGCCTGCCGCCGGCTCGACGAACACCAGAACCGCTTGCGCCAACTCGACGCCGCGCTGGCCGAACGCGGGGTCAGCGATCCCGAACAGCGCCGCCAGATCCTCGCCGCCGCCACCTGCCCGGTCTGCGGCCTGCCGCTGATCGGTTCCGGTTCCGGGGCTTTCTAGAAAAAGAGCGGGCTCCGCCCGCACCCGCCAGGACCCTGAGGTTCCTGGACCTCCCCAAGGGGATCCAAGGGCCTTCGGCCCTTGGCGGGTGCAGGGCGGAGCCCTGCGTCTTTCCTACGCCCGCTGTCGCAGCCGGTCGCGGCGTTCGAGTTCCTCGAACAGATCGAGCACCCAGATCACCCGGTCGGTGAAGCTCCACCAGCGGATCGGCGGGCGGATCTTGCCGCGCGAGGCCTCGGGCCAGTCGGGGGCAGCGGCGACGGCATCGACCAGGAACTTGGCCTCGGCCAGCGGCGGCGCCACCAGCCGGCGGGTGGGGATGAAATCCGAGATCGCCAGCCGGGTCACCATCAGCCACAGCTTGTGGTAGAGGGGAACCACCGCGCGCGAGGTGACCGAATCATAGCCCTGGCGCCGCACCTTGTGGCCGATCTCGGCATAGAGGAAGCGGGCGGCGTGGATCGCGCCGCGGCAGGCCGGGGGCAGGGCGGCGATGCCGGCCTCGGACCGTTCGTAGAGGGTGTCGGCCTCCTTCAGCAGCCGCTTGATCACCCGGCCGAGCGCCTTGTCGAACTTGGGATCCTTCAGCCAGAGGTCGGGGTCGATCCCCTCCTCGCGCATCCACGCCAGCGGCAGGTAGATCCGGCCGTTGCGGGCATCCTCGCCGACGTCGCGGGCGATGTTGGTGAACTGCATCGCGATGCCGAGGTCGCAGGCGCGGGCCAGCGCCTCGGGGTCGCGCACCCCCATCAGCATCGTCATCATCGCGCCGACCGTGCCGGCGACGCGGGCGCCGTAGGCGGTGACCCCGGACAGATCGTCGTAGCGGCGGCCGAGGCCGTCCCACTCGAACCCCTCGATCAGCGCCGCCGGCAGTTCCTTGGGGATGCCGTAGAACGCCACCACCTGGGCGAATTCGCGGTCGGCGGCGATCGGGGCCGGGTTGCCGGCATAGATCCGGTCGAGCCGGTCGCGCAGCCCGTCGAGCGCGGCCAGCCCGCCACCCTCGCCATCGACCGCGTCATCGGCCAGCCGGCAGAAGGCGTAGAGCGCGGTCGCCGGCTTGCACACCGAATTCGGCAGCAGCAGCGAGGCGGCGAAGAAGGATTTCGAGCCGCCCTTCATCAGGGCGCGGCATTCGGCGAAATCCGCCGCGGACGAGACGGGGCGGTCAGACGAGGGCGTTGGCATCGGGCACCAGACGGTCAATCACCTGAGCGGAGGACAGCACGCCGGGCAGGCCGGCGCCGGGATGGGTCCCGGCCCCGACCAGATAGAGCCGGTCGATGTCTTCGCTGCGGTTGTTGGGACGGAACCAGGCGCTTTGCAGCAGGATCGGCTGGAGGCCGAAGGCGGCGCCACGGAAGGATTGCAGCCGGTCGCGGAAGTCGAGCGGGGTGGTCATGCGCGAGCTGACCACGTTGGCTTCGAGATCCGGCAGCACGGTGCGCGACAGGTAGGCGGCGATGCGCTGGCGGTAGGGCTCGGCCGCACTGGCCCAGTCGGTGTCGCCCTGGAGGTTGGGCACCGGCGACAGGACGTAGAAGGAATCGCAGCCGGCGGGGGCCATCGACGGGTCGGTGGCGGTCGGCCGGTAGAGATAGAGGCTGAAATCCTCGGCCAGCACCTTCTTGTCGAAGATGTCGTGCAGCAGGCCGCGATAGCGCGGGCCGAGCAGGATGGTGTGGTGGGCGACGTCGTCGTAGCGGCGCTTGGTGCCGAAATACCACACGAACAGGCTCATCGAACTGGTGGTCTGCTCGATGCGGGAATCGGTCCAGCGGAAGCGGGTCTCGTCCGCCAGCAGGGTGTTGTAGGTGGTGGCGGAATCGGCGTTGGACACCACCACGTCGGCCGGGATCTCCTCGCCGGATTCCAGCCGGACGCCGACGGCGCGGCCATTCTCGACCAGGATGCGGCGGACCCCGCTCTTATAGCGGATCTTGTTGCCCTGGCCCTCGACCAGCCCGACCAGCCCCTTGACCAGCGAGCCGGTGCCGCCCATCGCGAAATGCACCCCCCAGCGCTGCTCCAGGTAGGAGATCAGGCTGTAGACCGAGGTCACCGAGTAGGGGTTGCCGCCGATCAGCAGGGGATGGAAGTTGAAGACGATCCGGAGCGCCTCGTCGGACAGGTAGCGTTCGGTGAACTGGACCACGCTGAGATAGGAGCGGTGGCGCACCATCGCCGGCGCCACCTTCAGCATGTCGGTCACCGAGGAGAACGGCATCGAGGACAGCTTCTCGAACCCGACCTTGTAGACCCCCTCGCTCGCCTTGAGGAAGCGGTCGTAGCCGTCGAGATCCTTCGGGCTGAACCGGGCGATTTCCTCCCGCACCCGGTCGCGCCCGCCGCGGTAATTGAACACCCGGCCGTCATCGAAGCGGACCTGATAGAACGGGTCCATCAGCCGCAGGTCGATGTCGTCCGACATCTTCCTGCCGCACAATTCCCACAATTCCTCGAACAGGAACGGCGCGGTGATGATGGTCGGGCCGGCGTCGAAGGTGAAACCGTCCTGGCGGAAGACATAGCCGCGCCCTCCGGCAGCGTCGAGCCGCTCCAGCACGGTGACGCGGTAGCCCCGCGCCCCCAGCCGGATCGCGGCGGCGAGACCGCCATAGCCGGCGCCGATCACCACCGCATGCGGGCGGCGATCGTCACCGGAGGGGAGGGTATCACGCTGCACGAAGGTCACGGGGGTCTCCGATCTTTTCAGTTCAGGGCTTGAGCAGGCCGGCGAGGTGACCAAGATTCTTGGCGAAGATACGAAGGTGCGCCAGCGGCTTGGCCTTGACCAGCGCCTTGTTCATATAGGCGTCGAAGGTCAATTGCTGGACGTCCTTGTCCTCGCA
>JBDLVO010000508.1:0-3460 GCA_039804805.1 Pseudomonadota bacterium | reverse complement strand
CGCCTCCCATCCCAGCGCCGCGCCGAACTGGTCGAGCGGCCCGGCCTGGGCGGCGGCCAGCGCCTCCTCGCGGTCCTGGTCGATCATCTCGAACGCCACCGCGGGCGCCGGACCGGCGGCGGCCAGCGCGGCCACCAGCCAGGCCTGGAGGGCATGGTGGTCGGGATTGTCGTGGGTTTCGCCGAGCCCGACCGCGCCGGCCCCGGCCAGCCGGGCGACCGCCTCGGCCGGGCCGACGAAGCGGCCCTCGGCGGGGACCCAGATCCGCCCGGCCAGCGGATGGGACGAGGCCAGCGCCGGGGCGGGCGGCGGCGGGACATCGGCACAGGCGGAAGCGAACATCGGCGGCACCACCAGCAGCAGGACGGCGAGCAGACGGCGGACGGGCATGGGACCTCCCGGCGAGCGACGCGGCGGCCACGGGTTGTGGTGGCGCGACGGGGCGGATTATACCTGTGCGGGCGGACGCGGCGAAAGGCGGCGCGGTGGCGATCAGGCGAGAGGCGGGAACGGGCGATGGCGGCGGGAGGCGGCAAATGGCGCGGCGCGCTGTCGATCCAGGCCATGCCGGTGCTGGCGATGGCCCTGGTGGTGCTGCTGCTCGGGGTGCTGCTGGGATTGCTGCGCCAGAACGAGCACGAAAGCCGGGCCCAGACCCTGTCCCAGGACGTGATGTGGGTCGAGCAGGGGCTGCATTTCCACCTTACCGCCATCGGCGAGGGGTTGGTGCGGCTGGCCGACCGCGTCGCGCGCGAAGGGCTGCTCGACCAGGGTTTCCTCAATGAGAGCGGCGCGCTGATCGCCGCCCATCCCGAACTGCGCCGGATCGTGCTGCGCGACGCCGACGGCACGCTGCGCGGCATCGTCCCGCCGGCCGATCCCCTCCCCCCGACCGAGGTCGCCCCCGACTGGTACGACGGGTTCGCCCTCGCCCCCCCGCTGGGTCAGCCGGGCTATGGACGGCCCTACTGGCTGCCGCATGGCGGCGGGGTGGTGATGGCGGTGTCGGTGCCGGTGCTGCGCCAGGGCCAGCCGATCGGGCTGATTTCCGCCACCCTGTCGCTCGACCGCCTGCTGGCCGAGCAGGTGCCGTGGTGGTTCGCCCAGAAATACCGGATCGAGATCCTCGACGAGAACGGCGCGGTGCTGGCGGAGCGGACCCGGTCGGAACCCGACGAGCCGGGGCTGGTCCACCTCACCCGGCTCGACCCGCCGGGAGCCGGGCTGTCGCTCCGCGCCATCGCCTATCGCGGCAAGCCCGACCTCGCCCGCACCCTGCTGGCGGCGGCGATCTTCGCCCTGGCGCTGTCGGCGATCCTCAGCCTGTGGGCGCTGCGCCGCCACCAGCGCCGCCGCCTCGCCGCCGAGCAGGCGCTGCGGGCCGAGCACGCCTTCCGCAAGGCGATGGAGGAGGCGCTGACCATCGGCATGCGGGCGCGCGATCTCGACGGGCGGGTCACCTACGTCAATTCCGCCTTCTGCCGGATGGTCGGGCGCAGCCCGGAGGAACTGATCGGCGTCGCGCCGCCGATGCCCTATTGGGCGCCGGAGGAGATCGAGAGCTATCAGGCGATGCTGAGTTCGGTTCAGCGCGGCGAGGCGCCCGGCCAGGGCTTCGAGCTGACGCTGTGCCACAGCAACGGCGAGCGCTTCCACGTCCTGGTCTACGAAACCCCGCTGATCGACAGCGAGGGGCGCCAGTCGGGCTGGATGGCCTCGGTGGTCGACATCACCGAACGCGAGCGCGCCGCCGATCTGTCGCGCCAGCAGCAGGACCGGCTGCAACGCACCGCCCGCCTGATCACCATGGGCGAGATGGCCTCGACCCTGGCCCACGAGATCAACCAGCCGCTGTCGGCGATCGCCAGCTACGCCACCGGCTGCCTCAACCGTCTCGCCAGCGGCAATGCCAGCCCGGCCGAGCTGGAGGCGCCGCTGATGCGGATCGGCGCCCAGGCCCAGCGCGCCGGCCAGATCATCCGCCGCATCCACGATTTCGTCCGCAAAAGCACCCCGCTGGTCGCCCCCTGCGCGGTCAACCGGGTGATCGAGGGGGCGATCGGCTTCGTCGAGGCCGATGCCCGCAAGCACGGCATCCGCGTCGTCGTCCTGCCCGCCCCGGGCGATCCCCAGGTCGAGGCCGACCGCATCCTGATCGAGCAGGTGGTGCTGAATCTTGCCCGCAACGCGATCGAGGCGATGAGCAACACCCCCTGGTTCCTGCGCGAGATCGAGGTGTCGATCGGCTCGGGCGGGGGGATGGTCACCGTCCGCGTCGCCGACCATGGCGGCGGGATTCCGCCCGAGGTGGCCCAGGGATTGTTCACCCCGTTCTTCTCGACCAAGGAGGAAGGGATGGGAATGGGCTTGAATATTTGTCGCTCGATCATCGAATCTCATCGCGGCCGCCTGTGGCACGAACCCAACCCGGGTGGCGGCAGCATTTTCGTTTTCACCTTGCCGGAAAAGGACGGGCCCGCGTGACCGAGACGAGCGAGGCGATGGTATTCGTGGTCGATGACGACGAGGCGATCCGCGATGCCCTGGTCTGGCTGTTCCAGTCGCGCGGCGTCGCCGCCCGGCCGTTCGCCTCGGCCGAGGATTTCCTCGATGCCTGGCGGCCCGGACTGGGCGGCGCGCTGGTGCTCGACATCCGCATGGACGGGATGAGCGGAATCGAACTGTTCGAGCGGCTCGGCCTGCTCGATCCCGCCTTGCCGGTGATCTTCCTCACCGGCCATGGCGACGTGCCGATGGCGGTGGCGATGGTCAAGAAGGGGGCGCGCGACTTCGTCGAAAAGCCGTTCAACGACAACGATCTGGTCGACAAGGTGATCGAGGCGCTGGCCTGGGCGCGCGAACGGCGCGAAAGCGCCGGCGCCGCCGCCGACCTGTCGGCGCGGATCGAAACCCTGACCCAGCGCGAGCGGCAGGTGATGGAGCGGGTGCTGGCCGGCAAGCTCAACAAGGTGATCGCCGAGGAATTGGGCATCACCATGCGCACGGTCGAGGTCCACCGCGCCCGCCTGTTCGAGAAGATGGGGGTCAAGACCGCGGTCGAACTGGCCCAGGCGCTGTCGGCGCCCTGGCGCCAGCCGCCATGAGCCCGGCCGCGCCGCCCCCGCCCGCCGCCGCCACCCCGAGGCGCTGGCGGCGGGTGCTGGGGCTGCTGGCGCTGTTCCTCGCCTATCTCGCCCTCGAATGGCTGGAATTCCGCCAGGAGGCGCTGTTGCCGGGCGGCGCGCCGCTCGACCCCTCGGTCGGGCTGGCCTTCGCCGCGCTGCTGCTGGGCGGACCGGCGCTGCTGCCGCTGGTGGCGGCGGGCGAGCTCTGTTCGGCGGCGATGCGGGCCGGCGGGCTGCCGCCGCTGCTGCCGGCGCTGACCGGCGCCGCCGCCATCGCGCTGAGCTGGGGCGCCGCCGCGCTGGCGCTGCGCCGACGCGGCGGCGCGGTGCTGCGC
>JBDLVO010000507.1:0-3294 GCA_039804805.1 Pseudomonadota bacterium | reverse complement strand
ACTGGGCGTAGCTGACCACGTTGCGCAGCGGGGTCTGGAGGTCGTGCGATGAGATGTAGGCGAAACGTTCGAGGTCGCTGTTGGAGGCGACCAGATCCTCGATGGTGCGGCGCAGCCGCTCCTCGACCTCGCGCCGGGCGGAAATGTCGCGCGCCACCACCAGAAAGTGCGGCACCCCGCCGAGGCTGGCCTGACGCAGGCTGGCCTCGACCCAGAAGACATGGCCGTCCTTGGCCCGCGCCCGCCATTCCAGCAGATGGGGACGGCCGCTGCCGGCCTTGGCCCGCCACCACGCCGGGTCGTAATGCTGCGGCTCGCCGTTGCCGGTCAGGCCGAGATCGGCGATGGCGAGCCGGGTGATCTCCTCGCGCGGATAGCCGAACAGCTCGCAGGTGCGGCGGTTGACGGCGAGGATCGCCCCGCTGTCGGGGTCGAGCAGCACGATGGCGTCGTTGACGCTGTCGAAGATGCTGCGGAACCGTTCCTCGCTGGCGGCCAGTTCGGCGGTGCGCTGGCGCACCAGCGCGCGCAGCCGGGCGACGAAGGCGCCGAGCAGCAGCGCCACCGCCAGCCCGCCCAGCCCGATCAGCCCGCCCAATTCGATCCAGCGCCCGGTCCGCCCCCGCGCCGCCTCGTCGATCTCGCTGAACAGGAAACCGTCGAGGCTGGTGTCGGGCGGGATCAGTCCGATCGAGGCGAAGGTCTCGGCGATGTGGCGCCAGCGGCCCCGGCTCATGTGGCCGATCTCGACCAGATCGGGCAGGATCAGCTCGCGCATCGCCGCCGCCTGATCGAGCAGGAAGGCGCGCGGCATGTCGGGGGCGTAGCGCGCCCGGATCAGGTCGGCGATCTCCTCGGGATGGGCCATCGCGTAGTCCCAGCCGCGCCGGGTCGCCCGCAGCATCGCCCGCACCAGTTCGGGGTGGTCGGTGGCGAGCCGGCGGTTGGTCGCCAGCACGTCGGCATAGAAATCGATGCCGTAATGGTGCGGCCGGATCAGCGTCACCGGCGCGCCGCGCAGCCGGATCGCCTCGTTGGTGAGATAGCCCGACATCGCATCGACCCGCCCCTCCAGCAGGTCGGCCGGATTGCCGCTGTGGCGCAGCAGGGTGACCGGGTGCCTGGTGACCCCCTCGCTGGCCAGCATCGCCAGCACCTCGGGATCGCCGTCGCCGCCGTCGCCGCCCAGCATCACCCGCCGGCCGCCCAGCGCCTGGGGATGGTCGATGCCGTCGTCGCGCCGCACCAGCAGCACCAGCGGCGAATGCTGGAACACCGCCGCCGCCGCCACCACCGGCAGGCCGCGGGCATGGGCGATCAGCAGGCTGGCCGAGCCGATGGCGAAGTCGGTCTCGCCCCGGGCCAGCAGGCCGGCGGCCTCTTCGCCGGGCTGGCCCTCCCGCAGCACCAGATCGATCCCCTCGGCGGCATAGAATCCCTTGGCGATCGCGGCGTAATAGCCGGCGAACTGGAACTGGTGGTGCCATTTGAGGTGAAGGGTGACCCGGGTCGGCGCGGAAGCGGCGTCCGCCGCCCGGGCGGGAAAGGCGGAGCAGACGGCCATGCAGATCGCAACGACGCAAGCGACCAGGCCGAGACGCACGCCGGTTTCCTTTCAGGGCGAACCCGCCTGATGCGGGCGCGACGATTTTGTCGCACAGTGAAACGATTTGTGCCGACTATCATCCGGCCGAACGACGAACACAACGAATTTATCGGCGGAACCGCCTTCGCCGCGAGGGAGCAGGGATGAAGATCGCCAGTTGGAACGTCAATTCGATCCGGGTCCGTCTGCCGGGTCTGCTCGACTGGATTGCCGCCGCCGTCCCCGACGTGCTGCTGTTGCAGGAAACCAAGTGCCAGGACCGCGATTTTCCCCACGCCGAGATCGCCGCCGCCGGCTATCACGCCCTCGCCCACGGCCAGAAGACCTTCAACGGCGTCGCCATCCTGTCGCGCCGGCCGGCGCGGGCGGTGCGGGTCGGGCTGCCCGGCGATGACGGCGACGAACAGGCGCGCTATCTCGAGGCCGAGATCGACGGGGTGCGGGTCGCCTCGCTCTATCTGCCCAACGGCAATCCCGCCCCCGGCCCCAAATACGATTACAAGCTGGCCTGGATGGAGCGGCTGGCCCGCCATGCCGCCGCTTTGCGGGCCGAGGGGGGCGCGGTGGTGCTGGGGGGCGATTACAACGTCTGTCCCGAGGACATCGACGTCTGCGAGCCGGCTTCGTGGCGCGACGACGCGCTGTGCCGCCCCGCTAGCCGCCGCGCCTTCCGCCGCCTGCTCCATCTCGGCTATCTCGACGCGGTGCGGGCGCTCGATCCCCGGCCGGGGCTTTACAGTTGGTGGGATTATCAGGGCGGGGCGTGGCCGCGCGATCGCGGGCTGCGGATCGATCACCTGCTGCTGTCGCCCGAGGCCGCCGACCGCCTCGCCGCCGCCGGCATCGATCGCGCCCCGCGCGGCGGCGAGCGCGCCAGCGACCATGCCCCGGCCTGGATCGACCTGATCCCCGCCGCCGTTTCGTCCGGAGATGAAATCCGGAATTGCCCGCCGGCCGTTGCGGTCATAGACTAAACGGATAAAGCGAGCGGAGATCGCCATGTCCGACCAGGATCGCATCATCGAATTGACCGCCACCCTTGCCGAGGTGGTCTCGCGCAAGCTGGAGGAGATCAAGAAAGTGACCGGCACCACCCGAATTCTTGCCCTCAACGCCCTGATCGAGGCGGCGCGGGCCGGCGAGGCCGGCAAGGGCTTCGCCGTGGTGGCCGGCGAGGTCAAACACGTTTCGGAAAGCATCGACGGCATCACCCGCAGCCTTGAGGCGGAGATGGGGACGGCGGTGGAGGAACTGAGCCGTCTTGCCAACAACATGCGGGCCGAATCCCAGCAGCAGAACTAGATGGCGCGGCTTTTCCTTGCGGGCGCGGCGGTCGCCCTGACGATCGGGCTGGCCGCCGGCCCGGCGCTGGCCGGGCTCGACGAGGCCGGGGCGGCGTGGCAGCGGCGTGACTTCGCCGCCGCCGCGCGCGAGTACCGCCCGCTGGCGGCCGAGGGCCAGCCGCTGGCGATGGCCCGGCTGGGGCAGATCCTGTTCCAGGGCCTCGGTGGGGCGTTGCCCGACGAGGCCGAGGCGGTGCGCCTGTTCAAGGCCTCGGCCGAGGCGGGCGAGCCGACCGGCCAATATTGGTACGGCGTCGCCTGGCTGCTGGGCCGGGGGGTGGCCAAGGATGTCGGCACCGCCCAGGTCTGGCTCGGCCGCGCCGCCGAGCACGACGTGCCCGAGGC
>JBDLVO010000506.1:0-3477 GCA_039804805.1 Pseudomonadota bacterium | reverse complement strand
GAGGATGATTTCGTCGCCCAGGACCTGCTGGCCAATTGCTGGCCCGGACCGGGCGGCCAGACCAGCCGGGCGGCACTGGCGGTGGCGCTCAACCTCGCCCACCATTTCGCCCGGCCGGAGCGGCTGCCGATGGCCTGCCTCAAGGCGTGGCGGCTGCTCGACCCGGCCACCTTCCGCCCGGCGCTGGTCCAGCGCCTCGCCACCCTGTGCGCGCTGGCCCGCCAGAGCGAGGCGCCCGGCTCGCCGCTGCTGCCGCTCGATTACGGCGAGATCGAGCTGATCGAATATCTGTACGAGACGCTCGATCCCGGCGACGAGATCGCGGTGCTGGCCGAGGTGATGACCCTCGATGGGCTGGGCGACCGCCGCCTCGCCCTGATCCGGCGGATGCCGATCCGCGCCCGCAGGCGGCTGGAGGCGGTCGATCCGCCCGAGCGCGCCGCGCTGTGCCCCGGGCTGGTCCGCTCGCGCGCCCTGCTCGACCATCTCGGCGCCAGTCTGACCGACCCGGCCCTGGCCCAGGCCGCCCGCCACGCCACCGGCGATCTCGACCGGCTGATCGCCACCGCCGGCACCTCGCGCCCGGGGGCGGACGGGCCGGGATGAGCGGCTGGGGCTGCGTCCATCAGATCGACGGAAAGTGCGAACGGATGGGCGGGCGCAGCTGCGATCCGGGCATGCCGGGTTGTATTTTGGCCGGGCGGTTCCGATTTTCCAATCCAGCGAAGAACCGGCCCCGACCGGCCGAGCCCCCTGCCCGCCCGGTCGCGGAGCAAGGCCAGCCCCAACCGCCGCCTACCCGCGATGATTGATTGACCGTCGGCGGCGGGATGGGGTTAAGTCGTCAACCGAAAATTGTCACGGACCAGGCGGACGCCAGAATCCGCCGGTCCGCCCCAATCCTGTTCAGGGAGGACACACGCATGACCGAGCCGGAGCGGAACACCCCGCCGCCAGTTTCGGTGGATTCCTTCGCCACCGCCATCCTGCGCAAGATCGATTCCCTCAGCATCGAGGTGGCCGACATCGCCGGAACGATGGAGGATCTGACCCGGTTCGTCACCCAGCAGAAGGACCTGTTCGCCCATCTGAAATCGGTCGCCCATTCGATGGTCGAAACCATCGGCGCGATCGAGGCGGCCGGGCGCGAGGCCCGCGCCGTCACCGAGCAGGCCGGACAGCAATCGGGCGAGTCGCTCCAGGCGATCGACCACGCCTTGGCCGGGGTGCGCAATCTGGTCGGCTCGGTCCAGGGGATCGAACAGCGGCTGGAGGGGCTGGAGGACGCGCTCGGCAGCGTCGGGGCGATGTCGCGCAATATCCAGAAGATCGCCCGCCAGACCAACCTGCTGTCGCTCAACGCCACCATCGAGGCGGCGCGGGCCGGCGACGCCGGCAAGGGCTTCGCGGTGGTGGCCGGCGAGGTCAAGCATCTCGCCCGCCAGACCGCCGAGGTCACCGGCGGGATCGACGACACCGTCCAGCGCCTGTCGGGTTCGGTCACCAAGCTGATCGAGAGTTCCAACACCACCCTCAAGATGGCGGATTCGGTCGGGTCGGGGGTCGGGGTGATCAACCGGGCGGTGGCGATGTTCGGCGAGGCGATCGGCACCGTCGACGGCAAGGTCGGCGACATCGCCCATTCCGCCACCCATTCGCTGTCGCAATGTCAGGGGGTGATCGAGGAAATCGACCGCTTCTTCGACGGCATCGCGCTGACCAGCGACAGCCTGGAACGGGCCGACCAGCGCATCGCCTCGCTGCTCGGCAATTCCGAGGAACTGATGGGCTACATCGCCGCCGCCGGCTACCGCACCGACGACAGCCCGTTCATCGAGCTGGCCCAGCGCGGCGCCACCGCCGTCGCCGCCGCGTTCGAGGCCGGCATCGCCGCCGGCCGGGTCGGAATCGCCGACCTGTTCGACGAGGAATATCGCCCGATCGCCGGCACCAACCCGCAGCAGGTCACCACCCGCTACCTCGCCTTCGCCGACGAGGTGCTGCCGCCGATCCAGGAACCGATGCTGGAGGCCGATCCGCGCATCGTGTTCGGCATCGCCACCGACCGCAACGGCTATATCCCGACCCATAATCTGCGGGTGTCGAAGCCGCAGGGAGCCGATCCGGTGTGGAACAACGCCAATTGCCGCAACCGCCGCATCTTCGCCGACCGCACCGGGCTGCGCTGCGGCCGCAACACCCTGCCCTTCCTGCTCCAGACCTACCGGCGCGAGATGGGCGGCGGCAGCTTCGTGATGATGAAGGACCTGTCGGCCCCGATCGTGGTGCGGGGACGGCATTGGGGCGGCTTCCGCATCGGCCTGCGCCTGTCCTGACCGGCCCGGCCCTCACCCTTTGGTTTCACCGCCGGCGCGTTGCTGTCCGATCCTGCCTCTGGTCGGCGGCGCGCCGACGACATAGACTAAGGGCGTAGGGCTCTCTAATCGAATGGAGCAGGCCCGGGCACCCCCGGCGCGACACGCCGGCGGTGCCGCAACCGGCGTGAGCGAGGATGGCGATGCGCAGCGGGCCGAGGCTGGGATTGCAGATCAGCATCGTGCTGGCGATCGCGGCGGTGGTCAGCGGCCTGACCGCGGCGATCGCGGCCAGCATCTTCCTCGCCGGCAGCGACGCCGCCCGGCAGGAGGCGGAGCGGCTGTTCGGCGAGGTCACCGCCCGGCTGGAGGAGCGGGTGGGCGATCAGGTCCAGGACCTGCTCGACCTGGTCGGGCTGACCGCGGCGCTGCCGGTGATGGCCGAACCGGTCAACGGCCCGCCGCTCGACCACCCGGCGATGCCGGTGCTGCTGCGGGCGCTGGCCCAGAACGAGGCCTATTATTCGGCGGTGCTCGGCTTCGCCGATGGCAGCCTGCTCCAGGCGATCGCGGCGCGGGGCGATCCGCGCCTGCTCGGCCCGCACCACGCCCCGCCCGAGACCTGGACCATGCTGCGGGCGATCCTGGCCCCGCCGGGCGAGGCGCGGCGGGAGGTGTGGACCTTCCTCGACCGCGCCGGCGCGGTGCTGGCCGGCAGCGAACGCCACACCCCGGCCGGGATGGACCCGCGCGAACGGCCCTGGTACCAGCAGGCGGCGGCCGGCGGCGGCGGACCGAACCTGACCGATCCCTACCTGTTGACCACCCTGCCCGAGCCCGGAATCACCGCCAGCGCGGCCGGGCCGCATCCCGGGGTGGTGTTCGGCATCCACGTCACCCTGCGGCGGGTGGCGACATTCGTGGCGGAACAGAGCATCTCGGCCCATGGCGGGATGGCGCTGCTCGACCGGCAGCGGCGGGTGGTGGCGCTCAGCCCGACCCTGATCCCGGCCGGCGGCGGGGTGGCGCCGCTGGCGCCGCTGGCCGGGCTGGACCAGCCGCTGCTGGCGGCGCTGGCGCCGCTGGCGGCCGACACCCGGGTGGTGCGGCTCGACGCCGGCGGCACCGAGGTGCTGGCCAGCATGACCGACTGGTCCGACCG
>JBDLVO010000505.1:0-8340 GCA_039804805.1 Pseudomonadota bacterium | reverse complement strand
GCGGCTCCAGACGTCCTGGCCGCGGTTGCGCTTGTACCATTCGACCAGGGTGCCGATGCCGCCGCCGCCCTCCTGGCCATAGAATCGGTCCCGCGTCGCGGCGAGATGGCCCTGATGGGCGGCCCGCGCCGCCGGGTCGGGGCCGCACAGCACCAGGGCGTTGAGGTCGAGCAGATGTTCCGAGTGGCCGGGGCTGAACGGATCGAGTCCCTCGGCCACCCAGGTTTCGATCCGGCGGTAGCCGTCGATCATGTTGGCGATCACCCCGTCCTCGACCGGTTCGAGGTGGCTGCCCAGCACCGCGTTGATGCGGTCGATATCGGCCTGGAACGCCCGCAGCGAGCGTTCGATCGCGGCGTAATTGAGCCCGGCCCCGGCCGGGTCGGGCCGTTCCATTCGCTGCTCGCTCTGCGTCTGCCCACTCATCGCCGCTGTTATCCCCGCCCGCGCGCTCTCTGGTAGATGGGGGCCGGACCGCCGGTTTGCCATCCCCGGCGGCCCGGCCATCGCTCAACCGAAGCGATTGCTGCGCGGGAAGCCGTTGGGCGGCAGCCGGCCGACCGAGGCGCGCTTGCCCAGCCACAGGGTCAAATCGGTCTCGGTGCGGGTGCGCTCGCCCAGGCTCCAGCTCAGGCCGTCGGCCAGGGTGAACAGCTTGATGTCGGCGGTGCCGCCGTCGCGGTACTTCTGCAACTGCACCCCGCGCCCCCGGGTCATTTCCGGGATCTCGTCCTGCTTGAACACCAGCAACTTGCGGTTGTCGCCGAGGATCGCCACCGCGTCGCCGACCACCGGCAGGCAGAAGCGGGCGCGTTCGCCCTCGGCCACGCCCAGCACGCTCTTGCCGGCGCGGGTCTGGGCCAGCACGTCGTTTTCCTGGACGATGAAGCCGCGCCCGGTTTCGCTGGCCAGCAGCAGGCGGCGGCCGGGCTGGTGGACCATCACCGTGACGATCTCGGCCTCGGGGGCGAGGTCGATCATCAGCCGGATCGGCTCGCCCTGGCCGCGCCCGGAGGGCAGCCGGTCGCCCGACAGGGTGAAGAAGCGCCCGTCCGAGGCCAGCACCAGGATCCGGTCGGTGGTCCAGGTCGGCAGAGCGAGGCGGAACTGGTCGCCTTCCTTGAATTTCAGCCCGTCGGCGTTGTCGACATGGCCCTTCAGCGCCCGCACCCAGCCCAGTTCCGACAGCACCAAAGTGATCGGCTCGCGCTCGATGCAGGCCTCGGGCGGCACCTCCAGCACCGCCGGGGCCTCGGCCAGCTCGGTACGGCGACGGCCGAGCGCGGTGGCGCCGCCGAACGCCTTGCGGGTTTCGGCGATTTCCTTGCCGATCGCCTTCCAGCACTTCCGGGGGTCGGCCAGCAGCGCGTCGAGCCCGGCCTTTTCCTTCGCCAGGGCGTCGTGCTCGCGGCGGATCTCGATTTCCTGCAACTTGTTGAGGCTGCGCAGCCGCATGTTGAGGATCGCCTCGGCCTGGATCTCGGTCAGGCGGAAGCGCTTGATCAGCGCCGCCTTGGGATCGTCGGCGGTGCGGATGATGTGGATCACGGTGTCGAGGTCGGCATAGACGGCGAGGAAGCCGTCGAGCACCTCCAGCCGGTGGGCGATCTTGTCGAGGCGGAAGCGCGAACGGCGCTCCAGCACCTCCATCCGGTGGGCGAGGAAGGCGGCCAGCACCTCCTTGAGGTCCATCACCCGCGGCACCGACTGGGCGTCGAGCACGTTCATGTTGAGCTGAACCCGGACCTCAAGATCGGTCTGGCGGAACAATTGCTCCATCACCAGCGCCGGCTCGACGGTGCGGTTGCGCGGCTCCAGCACCAGGCGGACATCCTCGGCGGATTCGTCGCGGACGTCGGCCAGCAGCGGCAGCTTCTTTTCGCCCAGCAATTCGGCGATCCGCTCGATCAGCTTGGCCTTCTGGATCTGGTAGGGGATCTCGGTGACGATGATCTGGTAGAGGCCGTGCGACAGCTTCTCGACCGTCCAGCGGGCGCGCAGGCGGAAGCCGCCCTTGCCGGTGCGGTAGGCCTCGGCGATGGCGGCGCGGTCCTCGACCAGCACCCCGCCGGTGGGGAAATCCGGCCCCGGCATCCGCGCCACCAGATCGTCCACCGCGCAATCGGGACGGGCGATCAGCCAGTCGAGCGCGTCGCAGATCTCGCCGACATTGTGGGGCGGAATGCTGGTGGCCATGCCGACCGCGATGCCGGCGGCGCCGTTGGCCAGCAGGTTGGGAAAGGCCGCCGGCATCACCACCGGCTCTTCCTCGCTGCCGTCATAGGTCGGGCGGAAATCGACCGCGTCCTGGTCGAGCCCCTCCATCAGCGCCACCGCCACCGGGGTCAGCTTGGCCTCGGTGTAGCGCATCGCCGCCGCGTTATCGCCGTCGATGTTGCCGAAATTGCCCTGGCCCTCGACCAGCGGATAACGCACCGCGAAATCCTGCGCCAGCCGGACCATGGTGTCGTAGACCGCGACATCGCCATGGGGGTGGTACTTACCGATCACGTCGCCAACGACGCGGGCGCATTTCTTGAAGCCGCCCTCGGGGTCGAGCTTCAACTGGCGCATCGCGTAAAGCAGGCGGCGATGCACCGGCTTGAGGCCGTCGCGCACGTCAGGGAGCGAGCGCGAGACAATGGTGGACATCGCATAGGCGAGATAGCGCTCGCCCAGCGCTTCGGCCAGCGGCGTCGGCCGGATCTCTCCGGTCGGGGCGGGGGCGGCGTGTTTCGGCATCAGGGTCCTCGGCGTAGTCAGAACAAAAACAACAACAGTGGGCGCTGCCCACACCCGCCAGGGGCCGCAAGGCCCCTGGACCCCATTCCCTGTTAAAAGCGATCGACCAGGCGGGCGCGGGCGGGGGGAAGCGGGCCGGCATGGCGGTCGAGAAAATAACCGGTCAGGCGCAGGGCGTCACGGATCTCCGCCACAGAGCCCTCGCCGCCCGCCGTCAGAAACCCCGGCAGCGGCAACAGCCGCTCGCGCCAGGGCTCCCCCGCCGTCCGCGACACCGCACGGCCGGTGCGGGGGCTGACATAGGCCAAGTCCTCGACCGTGCCGCTGACCGCACAGGCGGCGAGGTCGAGACCGAAGCCGAGATCGCGCAGCAAAGCGAGTTCGAAATGCACATAGACGGTGGCCCAGGACTCGGCCGGCAGGGCCTCGAGCAACGCGGCCAGCGCGGCGAAGGCGGCGGGCTGGGGCGCGCGTTCCGGCAGGGTGCGCTCGGCGAGGGCACAACCGGCGGCCAGCGCCGCCAACCGCCCGGCATCGCCGAGCGCGGCGGCGGCATGGGCCGCGACCAACTCGACCTTAAGCGTCCCCATCTGCTCGGGCACCCGCGCCCGCCACCACAACCGGACGCGATTACCGACCTGAACCACCCCGCGCCGTTCGCGCGAGACGATGCCATGGACCAACCCGACGACTCGCCCATGCCCCTGGGTCAGGGCACTCACGATCCCGGCATGCTCCCCGTGCCGCCGCACCGCGAGCAGCAGGGCTTCGTCGTCCCATTCCATGCCGCCTCCGCCCAAGCTGAAAGACGCCGGGGGCGAACTCCGACCGAAGCTGGTCCAGGAGCCGCTGGCTCCTGGCGGGTGCGGGCGGAGCCCGCGTTGGCTTTACCTTCAAACGTCGTAATCGAGCCCGATTTCCGAATAGGAATCGCGCTTTTCGCTCCAGTCTTCCCGCACCTTGACATGGAGGAACAGATGAATCCTCCGCTCCAGCAATTCCTCCAGCTCGGCCCGCGCCGCCGCGCCGATCGCCTTGATCTGGCGGCCGCCCTTGCCGAGCACGATGGCCTTCTGACTGTCGCGCTCGACATAGATCACCTGATCGATGCGGGCGGACCCGTCCTCGCGCTCCTGCCAACGCTCGCTTTCGACGTGCAGCGAATAGGGCAATTCCTGATACAGCGCGATAAACGCCTTTTCGCGGGTGATCTCCGCCGCCAACAACCGCTGAGGCAGATCGGAGACCTGATCCTCGGGGAACATCCACGGCCCCGGCGCGACCAGCCCGGCCAGATGGGTCAGCAGGTCGGCCACCCCGTCCCCGGTCAACGCGCTGACCATGAACACCGCCGAGAACAGCCCCTCGGCGTGGAGGGCGGCGGTCAGGCTCAGCAGCTTGTCGCGGCGGATCAGGTCGATCTTGTTGAGCACCAGCACCACCTGCCGCCCGGCTTCCTTGAGCTGGGCGATGATGGCGCGGGTGTCGTCGTCGAGGCCGCGCTGGGCATCGACCACCAGACAGACATGCTCGGCATCGGCGGCGCCAGTCCAGGCGGCGGCGACCATCGCCCGCTCCAGCCGCTTGCGCGGCTGGAAGATGCCGGGGGTGTCGGCCAGGATCACCTGGGCCGCCCCGACCAGGGCGATGCCGAGGACGCGGAAACGGGTGGTCTGAACCTTGGGCGACACGATCGACACCTTGGTGCCGACCAGGGCGTTGACCAGGGTCGATTTACCGGCATTGGGGGCCCCGACCACGGCGACGAAGCCGCAGCGCGGCGGCTCGCCGCCAGCGGGGGCCACGTCGGTCGGCGGGGTCTCGCACTCACTCATTCCATCACCTTCTTCAACAAAGCGGCGGCGGCGGCCTGCTCGGCCACCCGCTTCGACGGGCCACGGCCGCTGGCCTCGGCCAATCCGGCGACCGCGACCGCCACCTCGAACACCGGATCGTGCGGCGGGCCTTCCGCGCCGACCACCCGATAGACCGGCAGGGCGCGGCCGCGCCCCTGGGCCCATTCCTGCAACGCGGTCTTGGCGTCCTTGGGGGGCGCCGCCGTCTCTTCCATCAGTTCCGACCACTGGCCGCGCACGAAGACGGCGGCGACCTCATAGCCGGCATCGGCGAACAGCGCGCCGATCACCGCCTCGCAGGCATCGGCCAGGATGCCCTGGTTGCTGCGGCCGCCGGCCTCCTCGTCGCCGCGGGCCATCGCCAGATGGGGGCCGAGGCCGATCCGCTCGGCGACGCGGGCCACCGCCTCGCGCCGGACCAAGGCGGTGAAGCGCCGGGCCAGCGCCCCTTCCGCTTCGTCAGGATAGCGCCGGAACAGCATGTCGGCCACCACCAGACCGAGGACGCGGTCGCCGAGGAATTCGAGCCGTTCGTAATCGGGCTGGCGGCCGCGGCCGCGCCGGCCGTGATCGACGCCGGGATGGGTCAGGGCCTGGGTCAGCAGATCGGGGTGGACGAAGCGATGGCCCAGCGCCGCCGACAGGGGATGATCGGGCTGCATCGGCGCTACTCGATCTTCTGGAACAGGCGGGAATAGCGGATGCCCCACGGCCAGCGCCACACTTCCCACAACGCGGCGCTGCCGTCGCCGGAGAAGAACAGGATCTCGGCCCGGCCGACCAGATTTTCGGCCGGGACGTAGCCGACCTCGGTCAGGAAGCGCGAATCTGCCGAATTGTCGCGGTTGTCGCCCATCATGAAATAGTGGCCGGGCGGGACGACATATTCCATCGTGTTGTCGGCCGGGCCGTTGTCGCCGAGGAACTCGATGATGCGGTGCTGGCGGCCGTTGGGCAGGGTCTCGATGTATTGGGGGGCGCGGATGATGTTGCCGTCGCGGTCGCGGTCGATGAAATCCTCGATGCGGTCGCGCTTGACCGGGGCGCCGTTGATGTGGAGCAGGCCGCCGATCACCTGGACGCGGTCGCCGGGCAGGCCGATCACCCGCTTGATGTAATCGACCTTGTTCTCGGTCGGCTTCTTGAACACCACCACGTCGCCGCGCGCGGGCGCGCGCTCGAACAGCCGCCCGCCGCTGGGGCCGAGGCCGAACGGCATCGAATAGCGCGAATAACCGTAGGCGTATTTCGACACGAACAGATAATCGCCGATCAGCAGCGACGGAATCATCGAGCCGGAGGGAATGTTGAACGGCTCGAAGGCGACGGTGCGGATCACGGCGGCGATCAGCATCGCGTAGATGATGGTCCGGATCGTCTCGACCATCCCGCTGGATTTGCCTCTGGACATCAAACAAACCGCCTAACGCATTGAAGAAGTAAGACGAACCGGTCGGACCGCCCGGAATCGGCCGCGCCGATCAAGCCAGCAGCCGAACGGCAAGTCAAGCCGCGTGGAGAGAGGGGAGCC
This sequence comes from Pseudomonadota bacterium, assembly GCA_039804805.1. Lineage (GTDB taxonomy): Bacteria > Pseudomonadota > Alphaproteobacteria > Rhodospirillales > Magnetospirillaceae > Phaeospirillum. The sequence goes on along the minus strand of JBDLVO010000505.1, from coordinate 2,211 downwards.
GAACCGGCGCCGGCTGCGGGGCTGCCGCCCCGCTCCCCGCCCGAGGCGAGGCCTCGGACTCCCTTTTCTTTCGGGCATGGTCAGGCGGCGACGGCGGAGAGGATCACCGTCGCCTCGGCCAGCGGGAATTCGTCGGTCATGGCGAGGTGCAGCCGGGGCGCGTGGCCGGGCGGAACAAGCGCGGCCAGCCGGGCGGCGGCGCCGCCGGTGAGGGCCAGGCCGGGCCGGCCGGCGCCGAGATCGACCACCCCGATGTCGCGCCAGAACACCCCCTCGGCGAAGCCGGTGCCGAGCGCCTTGGCACAGGCTTCCTTGGCGGCGTAACGCTTGGCGTAGGTGGCGGCGCGCAGGGATTCGGCGCGGGCCTCGGCCCGGGCGCGCTCGACCGGGGTGAACACCCGGTCGAGGAAGCGGTCGCCGAAGCGGGCGATCGAGCGTTCGATCCGGCGGATGTCGATCAGGTCGTTGCCGAGGCCGAGAATCACCGCGCCGGCCCCGCCGCGATCGGCCGCACCGCGTCCATCAGGCCGCGCATCCGGCCGATCGCGGCGTCAAGCCCGGTGAACACCGCCTCGCCGATCAGGAAATGGCCGATGTTGAGTTCGGTGATGGTCGGAATCGCCGCCACCGGCAGCACGGTGTCAAAGCCGAGGCCGTGGCCGGCATGGCATTCAAGCCCCAGCGCCTCGGCCTGGGCGGCGGCGCGCACCACCCGGTCAAGCTCGGCCTCGCGGGCCGGGCCGGCGGCGGCGTTGCAATAGGCGCCGGTATGCAGCTCGACCACCGGGGCGCCGATGGCGCGGGCGGCGTCGAGCTGGGCGGCCTCGGGTTCGACGAACAGCGAAACGCGGATGCCGGCCTCGATCAGCGGCGCCAGCAGGCCGCGCAGCGCCTCGCGCCGGCCGGCGACGTCGAGCCCGCCCTCGGTGGTGCGCTCCTCGCGCCGCTCGGGCACCACGCAGACCGCATGCGGGCGCAGGCGGGCGGCGATCGCCACCATTTCCGGGGTGGCGGCCATCTCCATGTTGAGCGGCAGGGCGATCTCGGCGCGCAGGCGCTCGATGTCGCGGTCGGTGATGTGGCGGCGATCCTCGCGCAGATGGGCGGTGATGCCGTCGGCCCCGGCGCGGGCGGCGGCGGCGGCGGCGCGCACCGGATCGGGATGGCCGCCGCCGCGCGCGTTGCGCAGGGTGGCGACGTGGTCGATGTTGACGCCGAGGCGAAGACGACGGGGGGTCATCTCGGGCAAAGCTCCAGTCGGGGGATAGAACGGAATCGGCGGGGTGATGGCGGGACTCAGTTGCGGGCGCGCTCGACCGAGCTGATGGTCGGGGTGGCGCGCAGGGCGGCGATGACGTTGGTCAGGTGTTTGACGTCCCGCACCTCGATATCGATGATCATCTCGAAGAAATCGCTGGTCCGGTTGGTGATCTTGAGATTGATGATGTTGCCCATGTTCTTGGCGATCACGGTGGAAACCGCGCCGAGCGCGCCGGGTTCGTTGGTGACGACCAGATCGATCCGGCCGACATGGGTCTTGTCGTCGGCATCGTCCCAGGCGACGTCGAGCCAGCGTTCGGGCTGATCGACGAATTGTTCGAGATTCTCGCAATCGATGGTGTGGATCGTCACGCCGCGGCCGGTGGCGACGATACCGACGATGCGGTCGCCGGGCAAGGGGTGGCAACAGCCGGCGAAATGCATCGCCATGCCGGGGATCAGCCCCTTGATCGGCATCGCCCCGGCCTTGTCGCGGCGCTCGGGCGGGCGGCCCTTCAGGGCGACGACGTTGTCGGGGCGGGCCTGCTGGGCCTTGGCCTTCAGCTCGGGGAACACCGAGACCAGCACCTCGCGCGCCGACAGCAGGCCCTCGCCCACCATCGCCACCAGATCCTCGACGCTGGCCGCCTTGTGGATCTTCAGCACCCCGTCGAGCGCCTTGTCGGTGGCGTCGTAGCCTTCCTGGCGGAAGGCGCGGGCCAGCATGCCGCGCCCGAGTTCGACATATTGGGTGCGCTGCTGGGTGCGGACGAAGCGGCGGATGCGGGCGCGGGCCTTGCCGGTGACGACGAAGCGTTCCCAGGTCGGGTTGGGGGTCTGCGCCTTCGAGGTGATGATCTCGACCTGATCGCCGTTCTGGAGTTCGGTCCTGAGCGGCAGGATGCGGCCGTTGACCTTGGCGCCGACGCAGGTGTCGCCGATCTGGGAATG
>JBDLVO010000504.1:0-7965 GCA_039804805.1 Pseudomonadota bacterium | reverse complement strand
AGACCCGCCACCACAAGCCGTCATCGTCGCCGGATTCGGCCGAGCCGATGTCGGCGGCGCCGGTCTGGATCGTCGCGGCGCCGGGCAAGGCGCGGATCTGGAGCGCGGCGCCGAGCGAGCGGGCCAAGTCGCCGGCCGGGGTTTGGCCGACGCCGACCGGGACGAAGACATGGGCCAGGATCAGGCCATCGGCCTCGACCACCCGGCGGCCGGTCGAGCCGACCCCGCTGCCGCTGGCGCCGTTGCCTTTGATCTCGATGTAGAGCCAGGGGGCATCGGCCGGGGCCTCGAACGGCTCGTTGGGCCAGGCGATCGGCGCGGCCGACCATGCGGCCTCGATCGCGGCGCGGATCTGGCCAGGGAGGTCGGGGATGGCGGGCATGGCGGGCCTACAGGATCGAGAGGACCAAAGCGGGATAGGTCATCGCGTCGCCGGCGCGGCGGCCCTTGCGGGCCCGGGTCCGGGTGCCACCGGCGCGATGGACGGATGATCGCGCGGAGGCCTTGGCGGCGCGGGTGGCATCGCCCTTGAGGACGTAGCCGCCGGCCAACTCGATAAAGGTGACCTGGGCCGTGAAGGTCTGGCCGTACTTGCGCAGCAGGCGCTGGCGCACCGCCTCGCAGATGCCGGGAGGCTTGCGGACGGAGACCTTGACCGGGCCGCGCGCGCCCTGATTCACGGTCATCTCCAGCTTGCGGTGATAGGGCTGATCGTTGGTGAGCGTGATCTGGCGCGCGTCGGCGCGAACCGCGTTCGCGTCCACTTCAGCACCATCGACCATCAAAAACCACGCCTCGCGGTAGCGGCCGGAGCGGACCGGCGACAGGTCGCGGGCCAGGTCGAGCGCGTCGCGGGCGATGCGGGCGATGCGGACGAACTCATAGCGGATCACCCCGCCGAAGCGGACGCTCTCTTCAGCCGCGCCTTCACGGCCATCGACGTAGCGGATGATCTCGGGCTTATCGCCAGCCTCAGCCAGATAGCGGGCCAACTCGCGCTTGGCGACCTTGGCATGGTAGGCCCGGAACGCCTCGGGCGAGGCGGCCCGCAGCAGGCGGACGGTTTGCTCGAACGCCATCGCTACCCCCGGACCTGGCAGACGTGGACGAGCACCGTGATGCCGAGATACTTCGTCTCGCAGCCCTGGACCGCGCCGCCGTCGAGCACGTCGCCCTTTTTCGGCGGCCCGGGCCAGGATGCGGTCAGGATCTCCGCATTGCTGATGGTGATCTTGCGATCCCCCTGGACGACGCCGCCGACCAATTCCTGCGGGGCATAGCCCTGGGAGACACCGGCGACGGTGACCTCGGTCCAGATGCTCGATGTGCCGACGCGGCGCCGCAACAGCATCGGGCGGCCGTATTTGGACAGCGCGGCGGCGATCTTGGCGGCCGGGGGCATCTCACACGCTCCACCGTTTGTAGGGGGCCAGTCGGGCGGCGACCTCGACCGGCAGGCCATCGTCGAGCGCGGTCTTGTCTGGGTCGGTCCAGGACTGGGTGATCACGTCGAGGATCTGCTCGGACCTGAGGGTCGGGTCACGGCCCCGCGCGCTCCACATCCGCACCACCAGGTCAAGGCAAGCGCGGGCGATGTCGGCGGGGCAGCCGGCCGGGAGGTCGTAGCCGGCTGCATAGCGGATCACCACCTTGCTCGAGCGCCAATGCGACGGCCGGTCGCAGCACAGCCGGAGCAGCAGCGAGCCGTCGAGCACCCACTCATCCGGCTCCAGCTCGGCGCCGTCCGCCGTTACCACGGTGATCGCCGGCACAAGGTCGCGGTCGAGGATCAGCCGGGCCGGCGCCGGGTCTCCGGGCAGGCGGCGGACGGTCTGCGCGACCGTCTCGACGCCAAAGCCTTCGGGCCGCCGGCACCAGCCCGCGACCGCGGCCGAGGCCTGGGCGATCATCGCGGACAGTGCCGCGTCGACGCCGGCGTCGGTGATCGACAGCTCGGCCTTGACCGCGTCGAGCGTGGTCAGGTCGCGCGCCGCCGCCTGAGTGATGACGCTCAAGGTCGAGATCATAGCGTGACCCCGAAAGGAAAGGAGGGGAGGGGGCGAACCGCGTCCGCCCCCATTGGTTAGGGGTTGACCGGGAACTGAGCCGGATAGCCCTTGATCACCGTGGCGGCGATCGCCGTTCCGGTCGAATGGGTCCCCGAAAAATCGGCCAGCAGCTTCAGGAACCTCTTGCCGCCCTTGTAGCCGATCAGGGTCACGTCCGACGCCGCGTGGGCGGCGGTCAGCGCCTTGACGATGCCGCTGGCGACGGCGAGCACCCCCTGCACGTCGTCGGCGGTGACCGGGGTATAAGCGCTGTCATCGTCGGAATGGGTGAGGATGAACTCGATCTTGTTGGCGGCGGTGAAGGTGATGCCGCCGACGCCGATGTGCAGGGCAAGCATCACCCCGTTGAACCCGGCCAAGTCGATCGCGGTCGGGGTGGTGTCGGCCGCATAGACCGCGGGGGCGATCGCCTCGACTACCCCCAGGTTGCTGTAGATGTCGCGCATGTGTGACGCCTTTCGGTCGGAGAAAAATTACGCGGCGACCTTGAGGAGCTTGATCGCCTCGAAGTTCTGGACGCCGCCGCCGACCCGCTTGGTGGTGTAGAACAGGACGTTGGGCTTGCTGCTGAAGGGGTCCCGCAAGACGCGGATCCCCTGGCGATCGACGATCAGGTAGGCCCGGCGGAAATCGGCGAACGCGATCGGGAACTTGCCGGCGGCCACGGGATCCATGTTGTCGTCGGTGCGGACCGGCTTGTTGAGGATGGTCGGGATTTCGGCCGCGCCGGCGGGCGGCGCCCACAGATAGTTGCCCTGTCCATCCTTCAGCTTGCGGACGGCCCCCATCACCGCGTCGGCCATCAGCCAGGAAGCGCCGGCGCGGTAGCCGGCCTTGAGCGAGTAATAGAGGTCGATCAGGGCATCGGCGCCGTTGTGGCTGGCATCGGTCAGCGCGGCGGCAACGCCGGTGGGGGTGAAGCCGATCTTGCCCCAGGCATAGGAGCTATTGGCGACCGCGCCATAAGCGAGGATGCCCCGCGGCTTCTTGACCCCGTTGCCGGTGATGAAGGCGGCCCCTTCTTCTTCGGCGAATTCGATCGCGACCTCATCGGCGAGCCAGGAGGCGATGTCCATGACGGCGTCATCGAGCGAGGTCTGGGTCGTGCCGGGCTGGGAGAACAGTTCCATCACCTCGAAGTCCAGGCCGGACAGCTTCGGGGTACCGGTGGTGTCGCGCTTCTCTTCCTCGCCGACCCAGCCCGAGGTGGTCCCGCCCTGGTTGAACAGCTTGCGATAGGAGGGGGCGCCGACCGTGCGAACAGTGGCCACCCCGCGCATCGCCGAGACGGTACCGAGCACGCGGTCGATGGTGGTTTCCATCTCGGCCGGCACGACGTAGCCGCCATCGGGATCAGACTGGGTGGTCAGCTTGGCCTTGATTTCGAGGTCCCGCAGGCCCGCCTCGGTGCCTTTACGGAACCAAGCGTTGAACGCCTGCGCGTGTTCGGCCCGGCTCGGGTCTTCGCTGCGGCCGGGGCCGCCCAGGCTGGCGGCGACCAGCTTGGCGTTCACCTCGTCGAGCGCCTTTTGCAGGTTCGAAAGCTCGGCGTTGATGCGATCGACCTTTTCGGCCTGGACAACGTCGCCGAGCCCCTTGCGGATGTCGGCAATGGCCTTGTCGTTCTCGGCCTTGAACTGCTCGAACGCGGACTTGATCTGGCCGACCAGCGCCGCGGGATCGGAGGCGTCCGCGCGCACAGCCACGATGCCGCGCGCCCGGCGCGGCTTGGCGGGAGAATGGGTCATGGGGTGTCCTTTCAGGGACGGATGGAGGTGAGCAGGTCCGCCAGGGCGGCAGTCAGGTGGCCAGCGCGCGGCATGGCTTCGGGGTCGGCAGCGTCATGCATGCCGACGACCTCGCGCAGCAGGGCGCGCCGCTCGGAACGCGGCAGCCCCTGCTGGGCGAGGAGGGCGTCGATCCGGCGCTTGGCCGTGACAGCGGGCGTGATTGCCGCCGAGGTTCCGGCGGAAGAGGGCAGATTTTCGACTGAATCGGCGAAGCCCTTGGCGATGGCGTCGGACGCGCCGAGCCAGGTCTCCGCATCCAGGAGCTTGGCAACCGCCTTACGGTCCTGGCCGGTGCGGGCAGCGTAGATGTCGGCCATCGCGCCGTCGAACCGCTCGAACACATCGGCGCTGGCGCGCAGGTCGTTACGGTTGCCGACGACGACGCCCCAGACGTTGTGGACCATCAGGAAGGAGCCGGCGCCCATGCGGATTTCGTCGCCGGCCATGGCGACGATCGACGCGGCCGAGGCGGCGAGACCCATCACCTTGACCGTCACCTTGGCGGGGTGCTCGCGCAAGAGGTTGAAGATCGCCAGCCCCTCGAAGAAGTCGCCGCCGGGGGAGTTGATGTTGACCGTGACATCGGCCTTGCCGATCGCGCGCAAGGTGCCGGCCATCCGCTTGGCGGTCCAGCCGCCGCCCGACCAGACATCCTCGCCGATCACGTCGTACAGGCTGATGGTCGAGGGATCGTCGGCCTCGGCCGCCATCGGCCCTGCCGACCAGCGGGTCAGCGCGTCGGAGGGAGCGTCCCAGGTCAGGCCGTCAGGCCGGTCGAACGCTTTGATGTCAGGCAGGCTGCGCAGGCTCATCGCCGGTTCCTTGGTTGATGGCGGCCTTCCGGCCATAGCCGGGCTTGAGCGCCGCGGCCTCGCCCCCTTGTTCGGGCAGGTCGGCGAGGCCGCGCACCTCGTCGACCGCCATCCACGGATCTTGGCCGCCGGCGCCGAGGGCCTTGGCGAAGAAATCAGCCTGATCCTTGAGGGTGCCGCGCAGCAGGGCGCGCTCGTTGAATTTGGCGTAGACCGCGTCGGCATCGCGCTCGGCCTCGGTCAGCAGGGTGCGGCGCACTTCCTCTTCCCAGGCGACGAACCAGGGTGCGAGGCCGAACTGGATGAACAGCAGGGCCAGTTGCTCGATGCCGCTGCCCCAGGAAGTTTCGTCCAGCATCAGCAGGGGGCGGGGCACATCGAAAGCGCGGGCGACTTCCTCGAGCTGGTGCCTGCGCGTTTCCAGGTGCTGGCTTTCAACGGCTGTCTGGGCCAGCTTCTCGAACTTCATCCCCTCTTCGGTGATGATCCAGCGCTGCGCGTTCTCTGCCCCGCCGAACTTCTGCTCCAGCGATTCGCGCAGCCGCTGCAGGGCCGGGTCAGACAGCTTCCCCGGGTGAGCCAGGACGCCGCCAAGCAGCATTCCGTTCCGGAACAGCCGCGCCGCCGCCTGTTCGGCCCGCAGCGCCAATCCGATCGCTTCGCGCGCCAACCGGACCCGGCTCATCCCCTGCAAACCGTCAAGCGAGATGTCCCGGAGGTGGAACAGACCGCGTGCCGGGAACACCGTCACCTTGCCGGATGGGGCGGTATAGCGGTACTCGACCGACCAACTGCTGTCCTGCTCGACCGTCACCCGGGTCGGGTCGAGCGGGAACAGCCGGACCACCTGACCGCGCGACCATACCGGCACCGCGAATGCCTCGCCATGCACCAAGGCGCGGACCATCATCGTCGATTTGAAGGTGAAAGGAGTCTGCCAGTCGTTCGGGTCGCGGGCGAGCAAGCGGTAGAGCGGGTGATCGGTCGCCTTCTCTCGCGCCGCTCCGGACCGATAGATCTGCAACGGCAGCATCCCGATCGAGCGCGAGATCAGCGAGACCGCCCGCAACACCGCCATGTTGCGCAACGCCGACGTGGCCGACACCACCGCCCCGGCCTCGGTGGGGTAGCAGCCGCCGGCCCGCAAGTAATCGAGCAGCGCCGGATCGTCGAGGCTGGTGAATTGCGTGCCGCCATCGCTGGCCTGCGGGCGCACCCCTCCCGCCGCGTCCGGCGAGCCGTGGCGGCGGAAGCGGTCGAAGATGCCCATCAGGTCCTCAGATCACAATCAGGCCACGGGATTCGTAGACGGAGGCCCGGTTAGCCCCAGCAGTAGTGGCCGCCCCGACCGCCATGGTGAGCGCCACCATGCCGTCGATCCGGCCGGTGGCCTTTCTCTTATCCCATTTGCGGTTGCCGCTCGGGTCCGTCAGCAGCACCGCCGAGGCGCTGTTCCAGGTCAGCACTGGGTTGCGGCGGCAGCGGAGCGTGTCGCCGACAATGGCTTCCTCCAATGCCCCGATGCTCCGGGGCATCCACATCGTGGAGGCCGATTGATAGCCGGCGAAGCCCTGGCCGTGGCGGATCATCCGCAGGCCGTCGCCGCCGCCTTCGCCATCGTCGATCCAGGCATCCAGGCCGATCTCATCGCAAGCTCGCAGGAAATCGTCAGCCTGAGCCTGATCGTAGGCCATCGCCAGCACAGCATGGTCGAGCAACAGCCGGGCGACGAACTGGGCGACGTGCCCCTTGTCGATGATCCTGCCCGGCGGCGCCAGCAGGTGCCCCTCGGACACCCAGGCCCGGTAGGGCACGTTGTCGGTCCGCGCCCGCTCGTCCAGCGTGTCGCCGGGCGTCCAGAACCACACCGCTGCCGACAGGGCCTGATCCGGGTGACGCCACGCCGCCGCCAGCGCCGTCAGGTCACGTTTGCTCGACAGGTCGAGGCCCAGCCAGCAGGGCAGGCCGCGCAGCGCCTCGACGTCGATGTCATCGGCCTGTGCCCGGTCCCATAGGTCGGAGCCGATCCAGTGCTCGGCGGCGTCGGTCCACTGGCAGAAATTCAGCCGGCGGACGATCGCTTCCTTGCTCGGCATCCCGCGCGCCTGGTTGACCTGCTCCTCCAGGTAGCGAGCCTGGAATGTGTGGCCGAGGGACGGGTTGGCTTTGGCCCAGCAGGATGGATCCGTGAGAGGGTCATCCCCCTCATCCACGGCGCAGACGTAGGCGAAGAACGAGTCGTCGGTCTTCACCCCGGCGCACACGTCGGCGGCGTACAGGTGGTACTGGTAGCAGACCCCGGTGCGGTTCGCCCCGGAGTTTGTGATCATGAAGATCAAGGCCTGCCGGCGGCCCTTGGTGCCGGCCCGCAACATCTCCACCATGGTGTTGTCGCGGTGCTCGTGGATCTCGTCGAGCAGTGCGACGTGAGGGCGCGGCCCGGACTGGCCGTCATCGCTGCTGATCGGCCGGAAAAATGATCCGGCCTGCAAATAGTCGATGTTCCACTCCCGCCCCGGTCCGCCGCTGAACCCCAGGCGGCCGGACAGAGCCGGCGACATCCTCACCATTGCCACCGCGTCGCGGAACAGGACCATGGCCTGATCCTTCTTGCTCGCGGCGGCGTAGATCTCGGCACGCGGCTCCCCGTCGGCGACCATGCCGTAGAGCCCGATGCCGGCCGACAGCGGCGACTTGCCCGAGCCCTTACCGGTCTCGACATAGGCCATCCGGAACCGGCGTGATCCGTCGCCAAGCTTCCAGCCGAACAGCGAGCCGACGATGAAACACTGCCAGGGCAGGAGCAGGAACGGCTTGCCCTCGAACTCGCCGCCGTTCAGCCGTAGCACGTCGCGGAAGAAGCCGATGGCGCGCTCGACCGCCGCCGCGTCCCAGACCAAGCCGCGTGTCGCCCCCGCCTCCAGGTCGGAGAGGTGGCGCTTGCACGCGGCCCTGACGTGTGGCCCGGCCGGCAGATCGCCCGACGCTACAGCCCGGGCATAAGCGGTCGCCGGATCGTCAGCCGAAATAGGCGTCGATCGGGTCGGCTTTTTGGTCCTTGCCATCCACCTTTACCTTGGTGCGCGCGGCCGGGGTCAGCCCGAACTCGACGAGGTACGACTTAAAGCGTCGGTCGGCGTCGGCCAGCATTGCTACCGCCGGGTGCGCCTTGATCAGGGCGTCCCCGCTGGTTCCCGTGGTCGTATAGGTCACACCATCCGCCTCGATCAGGCTGCGGTAGCGCAGGATCTCGGCGTAGGTCTCGGCCAGCCGCTCCAGGCCAAATCCATCAGC
>JBDLVO010000503.1:0-3810 GCA_039804805.1 Pseudomonadota bacterium | reverse complement strand
TAGCAGAAGCCGCCGATGCGGGGGAAACGGAACTCCAGATGGGGGGCGAACCAGGCCGGGGCGAAATCGAATCCGCCCCGCCGCAGCCAGCCCAGCACCGCGCCGAAATCGTGCTCGACCCAGTGCGGCAGCATGAAGCGGTCGCGCAGGGCCGAACCCCAGCGCACCAGCGGCTCCTGATAGGGCCGTTCCCAGAACAGCGCCACCATCGCCCGCAGCAGCAATTGCTGCACCAGGCTCATCCGCGCATGGGGCGGCATCTCGAAGCAGCGGAACTCGACCAGCCCGAGCCGGCCGGTCGGGCCGTCGGGCGAATAGAGCTTGTCGATGCAGATCTCGGTGCGGTGGGTGTTGCCGGTGACGTCGAGCAGCACGTTGCGCATCACCCGGTCGACCAGCCAGGGCGGGACCTCGGTGCCGGCGGGCGGCAACTGGGCCAGGGCGATCTCCAGTTCGTACAGGCTGTCGTCGCGGGCCTCGTCGACGCGGGGATGCTGGCTGGTCGGGCCGATGAACAGGCCGGAGAACAGATAGGACAGGCTGGGATGGTTCTGCCAGAAGCGAACCAGGCTGCCGAGCAGGTCGGGGCGGCGCAGGAACGGGCTGTCGGCCGCGCTGGGCCCGCCCAGCACCATGTGATTGCCGCCGCCGGTGCCGACATGGCGGCCGTCGAGCATGAATTTCTCGCTGCCCAGCCGGCATTGCCGCGCCTCGGCATAGAGGGTTTCGGTGATCTGGACCAGATGCGGCCAGTCGCGCGCCGGCTGGACGTTGACCTCGATCACCCCGGGGTCGGGGGTGACCTTGATCAGCCTGAGGCGGGGATCGGTGGGGGGCGGATAGCCCTCGACCCGTACCGGCATCGCCAGTTCGCACGCGGTTTCCTCGATCGCCGTGACCAGTTCGAGGTACTGCTCGGCGGTTTCCAGCGGCGGCAGGAACAGATTGAGGCAGCCCTCGCGCGGCTGAACGCACAGGGCCGAGCGCACCGTGTCGGAAATCAGGCCGCGCGCGCCGGAGCGGACGCCGCGTGCCCCCTCCGCCACTTGCAGGCGCGGCCGCAGCGCCTCGGACCGGCCCGGGGCGCGGGCGGTCAGCAATTGCGGCCGGCGCGGCAGCGCCTCGCGCGGTTCGAACGGGTCGCGTTCGCTGTGCCAGGGATAGTCGCCGGCCGCGATCCACGGCAGCGAGGCCAGCGGCAGGCGGAAGCCGAGCGGGGAATCGCCCGGCATCGCGATCAGCTTGCCCAGGCGGGTCGGCCACGGTCCGGTGACCCAGCGCAGGCCGTCGCGGCTGTTCCACGGTTGCAGCGGCAGCACCATGCCGATCGGGCGGGTCAGGCCGGCGCTGAAGACGCGGGCGAGGCGGGCGCGCTCCTCGGGATCGTCGAGCCGGCTGTCGAGCGGATCGACGTTGGGCGCCAGGGATTGCTCGCGGCGCAGATAATGGCCGGGATCCTCGTAGGCGGGCAGGACGAAATCGGGATCGACCCCGAGATGCTCGGCCAGGAGGGCGGTGAAGCGGGCGGCGGTTTCGGGGGTGGCGGCATGGTCGGTCCCCTCGCGGGCGATCAGGCCGTCATCCTGCCACACCGGCTCGCCATCCTCGCGCCAGACCAGGGAGAAGGCCCAGCGCGGCAGGCTTTCACCCGGATACCACTTGCCCTGGCCGAAGGTCAGCAGCCCGCCCGGAGCGAAATGGTCGCGCAGACGGCGGATCAGGTCGTCGGCATAGGCCCGCTTGGTCGGGCCGACGGCGGCGACGTTCCATTCCTCGCCGTCCATGTCCACCGCCGAAACGAAGGTCGGCTCGCCGCCCTGGGTCAGGCGGACGTCGTTGGCGTCGAGGCGGCGATCGACCGCGGCGCCGAGGGCCAGCACCGCCCGCCACTGCGCCTCGTCATAGGGCTTGGTGACCCGGGGGGTCTGCTCGATCCGGGCCACCGCCATCTCGTGGCCGAAGGTCACCTCGCACGGATCGACCGCGCCGGAGACCGGGGCGGCCCCGGTCGGCTGCGGGGTGGCGGCGAGCGGGATGTGGCCCTCGCCGGCGAACAGGCCGGAGGTGGGGTCGAGCCCGACCCAGCCGGCCCCCGGCAGGTAGACCTCGGTCCAGGCATGCAGGTCGGTGAAATCGGCCGCCGGACCGACCGGACCGTCGATCGGCTTCTCGTCCGGCACCAACTGGATCAGATAGCCCGAGACGAAGCGGGCGGCGAGGCCGAGATGGCGCAGGATCCGCACCAGCAGCCAGGCCGAATCCCGGCACGAGCCGCTCCTGAGCGTCAGGGTCTCTTCCGGGGTCTGCACCCCCGGCTCGTGGCGGATGGTGTAGCGGATGTCGTGCAGGAGGCGCTGGTTGAGCGCGACCAGGAAATCGATCGTCCGGACCGGCGGCGCGGTGGGGATGGTGGCGAGATAGGCGGCGAGCCGCGGCCCGGCCGGCTCATGGACCAGGAAGGCGCGCAGATCCTCGGCCAGATCGTCGGGGTAGGGGAAGGGAAAGGTTTCGGCCTCGGGGGTGAGGAAGAAATCGAACGGGTTGATCACCCCGAGATCGGCGACCAGATCGACCGACACCACGAATTCCTCGACCGGGTCGGGGAACACCGCGCGGGCCAGCCAGTTGCCGTGCGGGTCCTGCTGCCAGTTGAGGAAATGGGCGGCGGGGGTGATCTTCAGCGAATAGGACAGCACCTCGGTCCGGCAGTGCGGGGCCGGGCGCAGGCGGATCACCTGCGGCGACAGCGCCACCGCGCGGTCATAGCGGTAGCGGGTCAGGTGGTGCAGCTTGACTTTGATCCCCATGGTCCGCCCTCGTCCGAGTCCAGCCGGGTCGTTCCCGGCTGTCGGACGTCGGCGGAGCCCGGCCGTTCCATCGCGGGATCGCCGTCGTCACCCCGCCCGCCACCAGTTTCGTTCCGGGCAATGACGGACGCTACCCCGCTTTGGCGCCGCCATCAACCCCGCACGCCGCGCGCAGCGGTCCGGGGCTATTGGTTGCCGCCGAGATCGTGACGGCCGTCGGTGAGATGGAGGTCGCGCTCGGTCACCGGGCAGGCGGCGACGCCGGTGCCACGCCCGCCCAGCGGCTGGACCACGGCCTCGACCATGCAGCTCTGGGCGCAGACCTCGCCGCAGATTTCGGCCTGATTGTCCCAGGCCTCGGTGGCGGCCAGCTCGACATAGCCGTGCATCGCCTTGATCTCGGCCTCGGAATAGCGCCCCGCCATCGCCTTGGGATAGTCGCTCAGCATCCGGGCCGAGGAAATATCGGAACAGCCGCAGCGGGCGATCAGGCCGGCGAAGCGGCCCATCCGCCCTTCCCAGGCCGGCTGATCGGGGGCGGGCAGACAGCCGGCCAGCAGCGGCAGCACCGTCAGGGCCAGGGGAGCAAGTCTCATGATCCCTCCCGTTCGACGTGGTCGGCGAGGCGCCCGAGCGCGGCCGACAGCAGGCGGTGGTCGTTGGCGTCGATCACCGCGGCCAGCACCGCCGCGGCCTCGCCGCCGATCAGTTCGAGCGCGATCAGGGCCGGCAGCACCCCTTCCTCGGCCAGCAGCTCGATCGCCTCCTTGAACAGGCGATGGCGGCCACCGCGCGATTCCTCGCCCAGCAACTCGTCGAGCGCCTGCGGACAGGGCTGCTTGCGATGAATCTTGAAGGCCAGTCCGCGCAGCAGGCGCGCTTTTTCCTCGCGAGCGAGGGACTCGTTGCGAGCCATGATCCGTGCTCCCCGCCGGGGAGCCCGGCTGGCGTCACCTTACGCTTCCCGGACCCGGGGGCGTCAACCCTCTTGGCGGGCAGGGGA
>JBDLVO010000502.1:0-4596 GCA_039804805.1 Pseudomonadota bacterium | reverse complement strand
GCCGCCTCGGCCTTGTGGGCCGAGGCCTCGGCCATCCGCGTGGCGGTGGCCGTCATCCGCCGGCTCTCCTCGACGATCCGCCGCGCCTCCGCGAGCGTGCGGCGATAGCCCCGCCGACCCGGCACATCCTCGGCCATGCCCAACGACACCGATAGGGGAAAAGAATTGGGAAAAGCTACACCCGACCCATCCCCCCGGTCCAGCGCCGCAATAACCTTGGGTTTTTGAGGGCGGGATCCTCGGCAATCAAACGGCAGAACCGGAACGGGGGGAAGAACGCCCCCCCCTTACTCCAGGTTTATCGTGGTGACGGATTGTTCCGCTCCCTCCGCCGGCGGGCGCGGCCCGCAGCGGGCGGAATAGGCCTCGGCCGCCACCGGCCAGGGCGGGGCGGCGCTGGCGGCCTCGAGCGCGGCGCGCGCCGGCGGAGACAGCAGGGTGAAGAAGCGCAGCCCGGTCAACTGCTCCAAGTCCGCCACCGGCACCGCGAAAGGCGCGAAATCATAGGCCTCCTGCGGGGTGGCGGCGCAGCGATGGTAGACGCCGTCCTGGGGGAACAGGAAGGCGCGGGCCTCGAGTCCGGCGGCGGTCTCGATCGCCAGGATCTTGAACAGGGCATGCGGCACCGCCAGCGGCACCACCCCGGCCCCGCCGATGGTCTCGACCGGACGCCCGGGCGCGAACAGCGGGCCGGCGATGGTCCACACCCGGCCGAAGCGGTTGGCGGCGGCGGCGTAGTTCTCCAGCGCCTGCCATTCGCCCTGATTGAGCCGGGCCTGCTCGGGCACCGCGTTGACGAAGACGTGGCTGTTGCAGCCCGCCGCCCAGCCCAGCCGATCGGCATGGGCGCGGGCGGCGAGATGGCCCCGGTTCCAGCGGGTGGCGACGCCGCGATAGGCCCAGTCGAGCCCGGCCCGTTCGATGCCGGGACGGTCGCGCCACAAGGCGGCGGTCTGCTCCAGCTCGTACCAGCGGCGGGGCCGGCGTGCCCCGGCCGGGGCGAGGGGGTGGCCGTCGGCGTCGCGCAGCGCCCGCATCTCGTAGCCGACCCAGCGCGGCAGGCCCTGATAAAGCGAGGCCGGATCGCCCCGCTCGGGATCGGTGAAGGCGGCGGTGAAGGCGCCGTCGCGGATCGTCACGGTGTCACCGCCCTGGGTGGCGAAGCGATCATGCTCCCAGCCCGGCGGGGGCGTGAGGGCGTAGGGGAAGGACAGGGCGCCGTGCGAGCCGGGACAGGCCGGTTCCGCCCCGGCGCCCCCGGCCAGCATGACCAACAGCAGCAACAGCACCGGCGGCAGCCGGCGCCACGGCGACGACGGTGACACCGGCGCCCTCCTGGCGGCAACGACACGAATCGCGGCGCTACTTTCCCGTTGAGGATGTGCCACCGCATTCTGACAATCTTAGGTTATTGTTCTGTGGTTGTGTACACCACGAGATACGCGCCGATCGGCTTCAGACGCGGGGCGGCCACTCGCAAAAGAGTTATCGGCCCGCCGACGCGCGCGGAGGCGCCGATCGAGCGGGACGGCAGTTTTTCGTTGTTCCGGCGGCGGCGAACGCTATACTGCGCCGGTCTATCCCCGCCCGGGTCGCCGTCACCCCGGCGGCTTGACCGGTTGGCGCCGGTCGACCTCGCGCGAAAGGCCTCTTTTGACCATGGCTGACCCCAACACCCACGTCGCCGGCATCGGCAACGCGATCGTCGATGTGCTCGTTCAGGTCGATGAGCCGCAGCTTGCGGCGCTCGGCTGGACCAAGGGGGTGATGACCCTGATCGACGCCGCCCAGGCCGAGACGATCTATGACCGCCTGCCGGCCGGGATCGAGTGTTCGGGCGGCTCGGCCGCCAACACCATCGCCGGGCTGGCCGCGCTCGGCGCCCGCGCCGCCTATATCGGCAAGGTGCGCGACGATCAGTTGGGTCAGGTGTTCCGCCACGACATCCGCACCGCCGGAGTGCGGTTCGACACCCCCGCCGCCGGCGCGGGTCCGGCCACCGCGCGCTGTTTCGTGCTGGTCACCCCCGACGCCCAGCGCACGATGCTGACCTATCTCGGCGCCTGCGTCGATCTGGGGCCGGACGATGTCGAGGAGGCGGTGATCGCCGACGCGGCGGTGACCTATCTCGAAGGCTATCTCTACGATCCGCCCGAGGCCAAGCGCGCGTTCGAACGCGCCGCCCGGATCGCCCATCAGGCCGGCCGCCGGGTGGCGCTGTCGCTGTCCGATCCGTTCTGCGTCGATCGCCACCGCGACGGCTTCCTCGAGCTGATCGCCGGCCATGTCGACATCCTGTTCGCCAACGAGGCCGAGCTGTGCTCGCTCTACCGCACCGACTCGATCGACGAGGCGCTGCGCGCGGTGCGCGGCCATGCCGAGGTGGCGGCGGTGACCCGCGGCGCCCGCGGCTCGGTGGTGGTCACCGCCGAGGCGACCCACGTCGTCGGCGCCGAGGCGGTCGAGGCGGTGGTCGACACCACCGGCGCCGGCGACCTCTATGCCGCCGGCTTCCTGTTCGGCTTCACCCACGGCCTTGCCCTGCCGACCTGTGCCCGCCTCGGCGGCATCGCGGCGGGCGAGGTGATTTCGCATGTCGGCGCCCGCCCGGCCCACCCGCTGGCCGATCTGGCCCGCGCCCGCCTGGGCGACGATTTCCTGTCCGCGTGTCGCGGCTAGGTCCGGCCCACCTCCCCCCCTCAGAGCTACAGGCCCGTTCATGGAACTGCGCAACATCGCCATCATCGCCCACGTCGATCACGGCAAGACCACCCTGGTCGACGCCATGCTCAAACAGTCGGGCACCTTCCGCGCCAACCAGCAGGTGGCCGAACGGGTGATGGACTCGAACGATCTCGAAAAAGAGCGCGGGATCACCATCCTGGCCAAATGCACCTCGGTCGAGTGGAAGGGGGTGCGGATCAACATCGTCGACACCCCCGGCCACGCCGATTTCGGCGGCGAGGTCGAACGCATCCTGTCGATGGTCGACGGGGTGGTGGTGCTGGTCGACGCGGCCGAAGGGCCGATGCCCCAGACCAAGTTCGTCACCGGCAAGGCGCTCGGCCTCGGCCTGCGCCCGATCGTGGTGATCAACAAGGTCGATCGCGGCGACGCCCGGCCGCATCAGGTCCATGACGAGGTGTTCGATCTGTTCGCCGCGCTCGACGCCGATGACGAACAGCTCGATTTCCCGACCATGTTCGCGGTCGGCCGCGACGGCTGGGCCGACGATTCGCTCGACGGGCCGCGCCAGGACCTGTCGTCGCTGTTCGACCTGATCGTCCGCCACGTCCCGGCGCCCAAGCGCGAGCTTGACGCCCCGTTCGCGATGCTGGCCACCACGCTGGAGGCCGATCCCTATCTCGGCCGCGTGCTGACCGGGCGGATCCATTCCGGCACCGCCAAGATCAACATGGCGGTCAAGGGCCTGTCGCGCGACGGCGACCTGCTCGAACAGTTCCGCATCTCGAAGATCCTGGCCTTCCGCGGCATCGAGCGGGTGCCGGTCGAATCGGCCGAGGCCGGCGACATCGTCGCCCTGGCCGGCATGACCAAATGCACCGTCGCCGACACCATCTGCGCCCCCGAGCAGACCGAGCCGCTGCACGCCCAGCCGATCGACCCGCCCACCCTGGCGATGATCTTCTCGGTCAATGACAGCCCGCTGGCCGGCCAGGAAGGCGACAAGGTCACCTCCCGCGTCATCGGCGCCCGGCTCTATCGCGAGGCGGAAAGCAACGTCGCCATCCGCATCCGCGAAACCGACGGCAAGGACGCCTTCGAGGTCGCCGGGCGCGGCGAACTCCAGCTCGGCGTGCTGATCGAGACGATGCGGCGCGAGGGCTTCGAACTCGGCGTGTCGCGCCCGCGCGTGCTGTTCCAAACCGACGAGAACGGCAAGCGGCTCGAACCGATCGAGGAAGTGTTCGTCGACGTCGACGAGGAATATTCCGGCGTGGTGGTCGAGAAGATGAGCCTGCGCAAGGCCGAGCTGACCGGGATGCGTCCCTCCGGCGGCGGCAAGACCCGCGTCACCTTCCTTGCCCCCTCGCGCGGCCTGATCGGCTATCACGGCGAGTTCCTCACCGACACCCGCGGCACCGGCCTGATGAACCGCGTGTTCCACGGCTACGCCCCCTACAAGGGCCCGATCGACGGCCGCCGCAACGGCGTGCTGATCTCGACCGGCACCGGCGACGCCGTGCCCTACGCGCTGTGGAACCTCGAGGAACGCGGCGCGATGTTCATCCCGTCCGGCGTCAAGGTCTATGAGGGGATGATCGTCGGCGAGCACAATCGCGGCAACGACCTCGAAGTCAACGTGCTGAAGGCCAAGCAGCTGACCAACATCCGCGCCTCCGGCAAGGACGAGGCGGTCAAGCTGACCCCGCACCGCCGCCTGTCCCTCGAACAGGCGATCGCCTATATCGAGGATGACGAACTGGTCGAGGTCACCCCCAAGTCGATCCGTCTGCGCAAGCGCCTGCTCGACCCCAACGAGCGCAAGAAGGCCGAGCGCGCCAATAAGTCGGCCGACTGAGGCATCACGACCACCGAAGGGTTGCGCGGGCTCTGCCCGCGGACCCGGGGGGG
>JBDLVO010000501.1:0-6388 GCA_039804805.1 Pseudomonadota bacterium | reverse complement strand
CGTCGGCCGCGCCACGCTCTCGCCCAGCAAATCGGCCAAGGCGGCGCCACGCCGCTCGCGGGTCAGTTCGACCAGCCCCAGCCGCGACACCCCGAACAGATGGGTCGGCACCGGATCCGCCGCCACCACCGCCCGCAACGCCTCGGCCAGCCGATGCGGCGCCCCGCCCCGTTCCGACACGAAATCGATCACCACCTGCCCGCCGATATTGCGCAGACGCAATTGTCGGGCAATCGCCGCCACCGCCGCGCGGTTGGCCTGATCGGCCCGGCCGCCGCCGGAATCGACGTCGATCGCGGTCAGGGCGGCGGTGGTCTCGATCGTCAGCCGCCCGCCCCCGGCCAGCGGCACGGTGGGCGCCAGCAGCGCCTCGATCTCCGCGTCGATGCCATGCCGCTCCAGCACCGGCCCATCGCGCCACGCTTCGGCCCGTTCCGGGGCGATTTGCCGGGCCAGCGCCAGCGCGACCGGGTCGTCGGCCCACACCCAGCGCACCTCGGGCCAGGCCGCCAGCAGCCGTTGCAGCGGCTCGGGCCGGGCCAGCAGCGCCGGAGCCGGCGGCAGCGTCCCCGCCGGCCGCTCGGCCGGCATCAGCAGCGGCCCCTTGCCGGCGCGCGCCTCGGCCCGCACCTCGACCGCGACCGCATCGCCCTCGCCCAGACCGAGCTTCCCCGCCCCAGGCAGAAACCCCGGCCGCCCCCCGCCGCCGAGATCGACGAACGCCCCGTCCGCCCCGCGCGCCAACCCCACCACCCGCCCGAGGAACAGACAGCCGCTCAGCAGCGTGGCCCGGTCGATCACCAACTCGACCAGCCGCCCCCGGGCGCAGAGAGCGAAACGGCTCTCTCCCGGCGACCGATTCCATAGAATTTCATCGATGATCATGCCGGCACCGCCCCAAGGAGAGGTAACGGGATCCAAGGGCCTTGGGCCCTTGGCGGGTGCGGGCGGAGCCCGCCTAGTTCCCCTGTCCGTCGAGCAGAGACGCCGTCTCGTAGAGCGGCAACCCGACGACATTGCTGTAGGAACCCGACAGCGCCCGGACGAACCGCGCCGCCCGCCCCTGGATGGCGTAGCCGCCGGCCTTGCCGTGCCACTCGCCGCTGTCGAGATAGGCGGCGGTTTCCTCGGCCGTCAGCCGCTTGAAGGTGACGGTGGTGGTAACCAGCCGCCGCCCGACCCGCCCGTCGGGACCGATCAGGCAGACGCCGCCCAGCACGCGGTGCCGCCGCCCCGACAACAGATCGAGGCAGCGCCGCGCGGTGGCGGCGTCCTCGGCCTTGGGCAAGGCGCGGCGGCCGCAGGCGACCACGGTATCGGCGGCAAGGACGAAGCACCCGGGGTGACGGGCGGCCACGGCGCGGGCCTTGGCCTCGGCGAGGCGTTCGGCCAGACGCGGCGGCAATTCGTCGCGACCGGGGGTTTCGTCGATGTCGGCGGGGTCGATCGCCGCCGGTTCGAGGCCGATCTGCCGCAGCAGATCGATCCGCCGGGGCGAAGCCGAGGCCAGGACCAGCGGACCGCGTCCGCTCGGCTCGCTCATCACCGGATTACTTGTAGCGGAAAGTGATGCGGCCCTTGGTCAAGTCGTAGGGCGTCATTTCCACATTGACCCGGTCGCCCGCGAGGACGCGGATCCGGTTCTTGCGCATCTTGCCCGAGGTATGGGCAAGAATTTCATGGTCGTTGTCGAGCTTGACCCTGAACATGGCGTTGGGCAGAAGCTCCGTCACCGTGCCTGAAAACTCGATTACATCCTCTTTCGCCATCTGGCCTCCATCCGGGTTCCCTGCCGCGCGGGAAGATAAGTGAGCGTTCGCTTGGGTTTGGTCAAGCCTTTTCGCGCCGGGCGGAGCGGCGGACCGCCCGGCGAAAGGATCAGGCCTCGCCGGGATTGAGGCGGATCGCCACCGACAAGGCATGGGCGCCCAGCCCCTCGGCCTCGGCCAGCCGCACCGCCGCCGGACCGATCCGCCGCAGCGAATGGGAATCGCAGCCGATCAGGGTGGTGCGCTTCATGAAGTCGAGCACGCCGAGGCCGGAGGAGAACCGGGCCGAGCGCGCGGTGGGCAGGACGTGGTTGGGGCCGCCGACATAATCGCCGACCGCCTCGGGAGTGTAGCGGCCGAGGAAGATCGCCCCGGCATTGCGCACCCGCGCCGCCAGTGCCTCGGGCTCGGCCACCGCCAGTTCGAGATGTTCGGGGGCGATCCGATCGACCAGCGGCACCGCGTCGGCCAGGGTCGGCACCACGATCATCGCGCCGTGGCGTTCCCACGATTCGCGGGCGATCGCCGCGCGCGGCAGGGTGGCGAGATGGGATTCGACGGCGCGGCCGACCTGTTCGGCGAAGGCGGCATCGTCGGTGATCAGGATGCTCTGGGCGGCGGTGTCGTGCTCGGCCTGGCTCAGCAGGTCGGCGGCGATCCAGCCGGGATCGTTGCCGCCATCGGCCACCACCAGGATCTCGGACGGGCCGGCGATCATGTCGATGCCGACGGTGCCGAACACCCGGCGCTTGGCCGCCGCGACCCAGGCATTGCCGGGGCCGACGATCTTGTCGACCGGGCGGATGGTTGCGGTGCCGTAGGCCAGCGCCGCCACCGCCTGGGCGCCGCCGACGCGGTAGATCTCGTCCACCCCGGCGACGCGGGCGGCGGCCAGCACCAGCGGGTTGAGCCGCCCGTCGGGGGCCGGCACCACCATCACCAGACGGCCGACCCCGGCGGCCTTGGCCGGGATCGCGTTCATCAGCACCGAGGAGGGATAGGCGGCGGTGCCGCCCGGAACGTAGAGCCCGGCGGCCTGGACCGGGGTCCAGCGCAGGCCGAGGCGGACCCCGGCCTCGTCAACGAAATGGTCGTCGCCCGGCACCTGACGCTGGTGGAAAGCGCGGATGCGGGCGGCGGCGAGGTCGAGCGCGGCGAGCAGGGCCGGGTCGCAGACGGCGGCCGCCGCCTCGATCTCGGCCGGGGTGACCGCGAGGCCGGCGGCGGCGAGGTCGAGCCGGTCGAAGCGGGCGGTGTAGTCGAACAGGGCGGCATCGCCCCGGTCACGCACCTCGGCGATGATCGCGGCGACCTGGGCATCGACCTCGGCGTCGGTTTCGCGCTTCATCGCCAGCAGGGCGGTGAAATCGGCCTCGAAACCGGGCGCGGCGGCGAACAGCAGACGATCGGGTCTCATCGGGCGGCGCCCTCCCCCACCACGCGCCGAAACGCCTCGATCCAGCCGGTCAGTTCGCCGGGACGGGTCTTCAGCGCGGGACGGTTGACGATCAGACGGCTGGAAATCTGGGCCAGCACCTCGACCTCCTTGAGGCCGTTGGCGCGCAGCGTCGCCCCCGACGACACCAGATCAACGATGCGCGAACACAGCCCGAGCGAGGGGGCCAGTTCCATCGCCCCGTTGAGCTTGACGCATTCGGCCTGAACGCCGCGCTGGGCGAAGTGGCGCTTGGTCACCTCGGGATATTTGGTGGCGATGCGGACGTGGCTCCACTGGCCGGGATCGTCGGTGGCGGCGATGTCGTCCGGCTCGGCCACCGACAGCCGACAGCGGCCGATGCCGAGGTCGAGCGGGGCGTACAGCTCGGAATAATCGAATTCCATCAGCACGTCATTGCCGGCGATGCCGAGATGGGCGGCGCCGAAGGCAACGAAGGTGGCGACGTCGAACGACCGCACCCGGATGATATCGATCGCGGGATGGTTGGTGGCGAAGCGCAGCAGCCGGGTATGCGGGTCCTCGAACGCCGGCTCGGGTTCGATCCCGGCGGCGCGGACCAGGGGCAGGGCCTCGTCGAGAATCCGCCCCTTGGGCAGGGCGATCACCAGTTTGTCTTGCGAGGGCACGTCGCGGTTCCAAAAATCGTTCCAGGCGGCTGGTGTTCTACAATTTTTCCCGCCCAGGTGCCACCCTTGTCACGCACAGGGCTGGGTTCAGATGTTTAAGGCCCTCGGGCGGCGCCCCTCGAAAGACGCGGGCTCCGCCCACACCCGCCAAGGGCCGCAAGGCCCTTGGAACCCATTCCGATCCATCGCGCCCCAAACGCCAGCGCCCAAGCTGAAAGACCGATCCGCGCCCAACCACCAAAGGGATCCAAGGGCCTGCGGCCCTTGGCGGGCGTGGGCGGAGCCCACCAACCACCCCGGCTTGACCCGGGCGCGGGCGGGGCGGATGATTCTGCGGGAGCGACGACAGAAACGGGAGCCTCGCGATGACCGCAACCGCCACGGCACGGAAACTATGCCCCGATTTCGTCTGGGGGGTTTCGACCTCGGCCTTTCAGATCGAGGGGGCGGTGGCCGAGGACGGGCGCGGGCCGTCGATCTGGGACACCCGCTGTCGCGAGGCCGGCGGCATCGCCGACGGCAGCAATGCCGACGTCGCCGCCGACCATTACCACCGCTGGCGCGAGGACATCGCCCTGATGCGGCAGATCGGGGTCGGGGCCTACCGCTTCTCGCTGGCCTGGCCGCGTCTGCTGCCGCGCGGGCGGGGCAAGGCCAATCCGGCCGGGCTCGATTTCTACGACCGGCTGATCGACGGGCTGCTCGAAGCCGGGATCGAGCCGTGGTTGTGTCTTTATCATTGGGACCTGCCCCAGGCGCTCGACGATCTCGGCGGCTGGACCAACCGCGACTGCGCCGGCTGGTATGCCGATTACGCCACCCTGGTGGCGCGGCGCTACGGCGACCGGGTCAAACGCTTCGTCCCCTTCAACGAATATTCGGTGTTCACCCTGTTCGGCTACGCCATCCCGTGGGCGGCGCCGGGAGTGGCCGACCGCGCCGCCCATCTGCGCGCGGTCCATCACGTCAATCTCGCTCACGGGGCCGGGGTCGATATCCTGCGCGACCATGTCAAGGGGGCGCTGATCGGCGGCATCCACAACCGGCAGGCGGTGCGGCCGGCCAGCGACAGCGCCGAGGACCATGCCGCCGCCACCCGGCTCGACGCCCACTGGAACGGGGTGTTCTGCGATCCGCAGATCCTCGGCGCCTATCCCGAGGCGGTGGCCGAGGATTTCGAGCCCTATTGCCGGCCGGGCGATCTGGCCCGGATCTGCCGGCCGCAGGACTGGATCGGCCTCAATCATTACGGCCCGATCTTCGCCCGCGCCGATGCCAGCCGGGTGTGGGGCTATGGCTGGGCCGACACCCCGCCCGCCCCGGTCGATCCGGCGATCGGCTGGGCGATCTTCCCCGAGGCCTTCACCGAGGAATTGCTGACCCTGCACCGGCGCTACCGCCTGCCGATCTACGTCACCGAGAACGGCTGCGGCGGCGGCGCCGGCTCGGAGGTGCCCGACGCCGCCGGCGAAATCGCCGACACCCATCGCGTCGCCTATCTGCGCGCCTATCTCGCCGCCCTCGGCGCGGCGGTGGACCAGGGCGCCGACGTGCGCGGCTATTTCGTCTGGTCGCTGCTCGACGCCTTCGAATGGGGCTCGGGCTATGGGCCGCGCTTCGGGCTGGTCCATGTCGATTTCCCCACCGGCACCCGCCGCCTCAAGCAATCCGGCCGCTGGTACCGCGACCTGATCCAGGAATCGCATAAGGGTTAACCGAAAAGCCCCCCGACTATGGCAATCGTATGTAGACGTTTTTCTTCGCCTGAAACGCGGAAAGCCCGCCTCCATCCGGCCGGTCCTTGGTGAAAATTTAACTAATTCCGGCCGAGATGCCGTCCACGCCGCGCGCGGGACGAAAAAAACCATTTTGTTCACAGGAAAATCGTCCCGTCGGCGCCAAGGCCGGTGGGGCTCGCCCGTACCAACAGGCGTGGGAGGCTCTGCCCGCTTCCCCCCGTCCCGGCCCGCCCTCGCGGACGGGGGCGGGTCCGTTCCGCAGCGCCCCGCCCAGGGCGCGCCGCCTGGCAAGGAGTTCAGCCGTGGTCTCGTCGGTTTCTTCCTCGACCTATTCGAGCTACACCGCGTCCCAGATCGCGACCCTGACCACCACCGAGATCACCGGCCTGACCTACGCCGACATCGCGGCGCTGACCTCGACCCAGTTGGACGGGCTGACCACCACCCAGATCGCCGAACTGACCTCGACCCAATTGTCGTGGCTGTCGGTGACCCAGATGCGCGGGCTCGAAACCACCCAGATCGCCGCGCTGTCGGTCAGCCAGCTCAGCTTTTCCGCCACCCAGCTTTCGGTGCTCAACAGCACCCAGATCGAGGCGCTCGGCACCGACGAGATCGCCGCGCTGACCCTCACCCAATTGTCCGGGCTGACCTCGACCGAGGTCGCCGCGCTGTCGACCACCCAGGTTGCCGCGCTGTCGCCGACCCAGATCGCGGCGATGTCGACCACCCAGATCCGCGCTTTGTCCACCACCGCGATCGCCGCCCTGTCCGAGGCACAGTTGGGCGCGCTCG
>JBDLVO010000500.1:0-5911 GCA_039804805.1 Pseudomonadota bacterium | reverse complement strand
GAATCGTCCTCGGGCTGGCCCCAGGAATCGAGCACCGCCTCGCGGGCCGTCGCCGGCAGGGTGGCGAACCAGGCCCGATATTCGGCCAACGCCAAACTGGCGCGGACCACGCGGTCCGGCGCCGGGGCGTTGGTGACCCCGGCCAGCAGCGCCCGCATCAGCGCGGCGCCGTCGCCGGGCGGGTCGACCACGCCATAGCCGGCCCCGGCCAGGGCGGCGAGGATATCCGCCGCCGCCGCCGGGGTGTCGAGCCCGACCCCGTTGCCGAGCCGGCCGTCGCGATGGGGATAATTGGCCAGCACCAGGGCGACGCGGCGCTCGCCCGCCGGGGTGCGGCGCAGCCGGGCCCAGCCGGCGGCGAGGTGGGCGGTGAAGGCGATCCGGTCGGGCACCGCCACCAGCCGGGCCAGGTCGCACTGGGTGGCGGCGTCGCGGTGAAGCTGCTTGAACGCGACGGCGCGGGCGAGAATCCGGCCGTCGATCTCGGGCAGCGAGACGTTCATCGCCAGATCGCGCGGGCCGAGGCCGCCGCCGCCCTCGCGCCACGCCGCCTCGGTCTCGCCGGCCAGGATCACCTGCAACACCGGACAATCGGCCGGGCCGAACGGTCCCGCCGCCGCCCGTCCCGGCGCCGAGGTGGCGAAGCCGGTGGCGTTGAGGATCACCTCGGGCGGCGCCTCGGCGATCTCGGCCCGCACCAGCCCGGCGGCGGCCGGATCCTTGAGGCTGTGGACATAGAGCGCGGTCACCGCCAGCCCCTCGGCGGCCAGGGCGTCGCACAAGGCGTCGATCGCCTGGGTGTCGCCGGTCAGCACCAGGGCACGGTAGAACACCACCAGGGCGCGCGGCCGCCCGTCGGCGGGATCGGCCCGGTGGCGGCCGGCGGCGGGCAGCGGCCGGGGCTCGACCCAGCCGGCCGGCCGGCCGATCAGCGAGCCGGCATAATCGAGGAAGGCGCGGGCATTGTCGGGGCCGCCATGGCGCAGATAGCACCACAGCCGCTCCACCACCTCGGGCGGCAGGGTCGAATCGGCGGTCAGGTCGGGATCGGGTTCGGTCGAACCGGGCAGGAAAGCCAAGGCGGTGCCGGTGCGCCGCGCCGCCGCCGCGATCTGTTCGACGCCGTAGGGCCAGTAGGCCCGCCCACCCAGCAGCCGCACCACCACCAGCCGCGCCGGCTCGATCATCCGCTCGACATAGAGATCGACCGACAGATGGTGGCCGAGCCGCATCAGGTTGGCCAGCCGCAGCCCGGCCGGTCCGCCCCGCCATGCGGCGGCAAGACAGGCCAGTTCGGTGTCGGCGGCCGACAGCACCACGATCTCGCCCGGGGTCTGGCCGAGATCGACCGCGTCGGTCCCATCGGGAAGCGTGCCGGCCTGGACGGCGAGAAGATGCATCGTGTCCGTAAAACCTTGTTGCGTGGGCTCCGCCCACACCCGCCAGGGGCCGACGGCCCCTGGACCCCATGGGTTGGGAGTCCGCACACCCCCCAATCAAGGGGGTCCAGGGGCCTTGCGGCCCCGGGCGGGTGTGGGCGGAGCCCACCTCAACCGATCAGGCGGCGGCGCCCTGGATCCGGCGGGTGATGGCGGCGCGGTCGAGACCCCGGCAGCCGATCACCACCAATTGCCCGGCACGGGGTTCGTCCGTCCCCCACATCCGGTCGAAATAGCGTTCGAGCCGGGGGCCGGCGGCCTGGATCACCGCGCGGGCCGGCCGGCCGGCGATGGCGACGAACCCCTTGAGGCGCAGGATGTCATGTTCGGCGATGGCCGCGCGCAGCCGCGCCTCCAATGCCTCGGGATCGGTCAGTTCGGGCAGCGTCACGGCGAAGCTTTCGAAATCGTCGTGCTGGTGCGGCTCGCCGGCGTCGTGATGGGTCGGTCGGGCCGCCAGATCGTCCTCGACCGCGGCATCGAGGCCGAGCACGACGCGGGCATCGACCGCGCCATGGGTCGTCTCCAGCAGATGCACCCCCGGCCGCACCGCCGCCGCCAGCCGGCCGCGCACCTGGGCCAGCGCGGCGGCATCGAGCAGATCAACCTTGTTGAGCAGGACGATGTCGGCGGTGGCGAGCTGGTCGGTGAACACCTCTTCCAGCGGATTGTCGTGGTCGGGCCGCGCCATCTGCTCGGGGGTCGAGGTGAAGCGTCCGGTGGCGAAGGCGGCGCCGTCAACCACCGCGATCACCCCGTCGACGGTGACGCGGGAGCGGATCTCCGGCCAGCGGAACGCGGTCACCAGCGGCTTGGGCAGCGCGAGGCCGGAGGTCTCGATCAGGATATGGTCGGGCGGCTCGGGCCGATCGAGCAGGGCCTGCATCGTCGGCAGGAACTCGTCGGCGACGGTGCAGCACAGGCAGCCATTGGCCAGTTCGATGATGTCGCCCGGACGGCAGGACGGCGCGCCGCAGGCGGCAAGCAGACCGCCATCGACGCCGACATCGCCGAATTCGTTGACGATCAGGGCGAGACGGTGGCCGGCGGCCTGTTCGATCAGATGACGGACCAGCGAGGTCTTGCCGGCACCGAGAAAGCCGGTGATCACCGTGGCGGGAAGACGGCGCATCGGACCCCCGCTCAGACGGCGTCGGGCGCGAGGGCGCCGGCCTTGGCCAGCCAGGCCAGCGCCGCCGCCTCGTCCTTGTTCTCCTCGCGTTCAAGCCGCGCGAGCAGGGTCAGGACGCGATGGCTCGGCCGCTGGGCCAGCACCTGCTGAAGATGGGTGCGGGCCTGCCCCCACAGCTTGGCGTCGAGTGCGGCCTCGGCCAAAGCCAGCCGTCCCTCGGCCGAGGTCGGATTGACCTCGACCAGCCGCTTGACCCGCTTGACCCGGTCGAGCGGAGTATCGTCGGGACCGCAGGCGATCCAGGCGGCGACCAGGGCCGGATGCGGGGCGACGCGGAACGCCGCCTGAAGCATCTGCTCGGCCTTGCGGGTCTTGGCCCGCCGGCGCTGGATGTCGGCGGCCAGCACCACGGCGGCGGTGCAGGCGGGGTCGATCTTGCGGGCCTTGAGGGCGAAATCGAGCGCCTCGACCCGGTTGCCGCGCTCGTCGGCGGCCTGGGCGCGGGCGAACAGCACCAGGGCACGGCGGCGGCCCAGTTCCTCCTCGCCCATGGTGCGGTAGCGCTGGGCGATGCCGAGGGTGATCTCGGCCTCGGCCCACAGCCCGGCCTCGGCCTGGAGGTCGAACAGGGTGCCTGCCAGACCCTCGGCCGAGGGCTGGAGCGCCAAGGCGCGGGCGGCATAGTCGCGCGCCGCCTCGCGCTCGCCCTGACGGAGCGCGAGGTCGAGCAGGCCGCGCAGGCCGAGGAAGGCGGTTTCGGGCCGGGTCAGCATGGTTTCGAACCGGCCGCGCAATTCGGCCTCGTCGCCGCCCATCCGCGCCGCCTGGACGGTCAGCAGACCGGTCAGCGAGGGATCCTTCAGCAGCTTTTCGGCCTGATGGGCGAGACGGGCGACACGGCGGGTGTCGCCGGTGGCGACGGCGGCGAGGCCCTCGGACAAGGCGCGGTAGCCCTTCAGCGCCCGCTCGGTCTGGCGGCTGCCGGAGATCCGCGCCGGGGCGCCGACCACGCTGCGGGTGACCCGGCCGAGGAAGGCGGCGACCGCCGCCAGCACCACCAGGGCGAACAGCAGCACCGGCATCTTGGTGTCGATCCGCCAGCCCTGCCAGCGCACCGTGATCTGATCGGGCTGGTCGGCCAGCCACACCGCGGCGGTGACCACCAGCGCGGTGACGATCAGGTAGCCGAGCAGGCGTCTCATGGCCGGGCTCCGGCGAGGGCGATCGCGTGGGCGGTCAGTTCGGACACCGCCTTGTCGGCGGCGACGCGGGCCTTGGCCTGGGCCAGCCACGGCGCGGCGGCCTGGGCCGAGCCCTGACCGAGCGAGTCGAGTTCGCCGATCGCGGCGGCGAGGTCGCCGCCATTGAGGTCGGCCTCGGCGCGGGCGAGGATCGCGGCGGCGTCATTGCCGGCCACCACTCCGGGCTCGCGCCGGATCGACACCAGCGACAGCATGCGGTTGGCGGCGTTGCGGCTCCAGCCCGGTTCCTCGGGCAGCATCTCGGCGCGGACGATCTCGGCGGCGGCGTGGTCAAGCCGGCCGCCCAACCCGACCCGGCTGACGATGCCGCCCTCGGCGTAGGGGCGGAGGATTTCAAGCTGGGTGGCGACCTCGGTGTCGTCGCCGGCCAGCACCTTGACGGTGCGCAGCTCGGCATCGAACGGCTGGCCGCGATCGACCGCCTCGCGCAGTTGGCCCACCGCCAGCAGCAGCCCGGCGGCGGAGGCGTGGCGGGCCTCGAGGCTGCGCAGCGCCTTTTCGGTCTCATCGACCCGGGCATAAAGCTTGAGCAGGGTGGCGGCGTCGGCGGTGGTCTTGTGCAGGCCGTCGACCTGCCGGGCCAGCGAGTCGACCTGGGCCGGCAATTGGGCCAGCGCCGCCCCCTCGGCGACGTCGCGCCGCACCGCCTCGACCTGCTTGGCCAGGGCCTCGACCCGGGGCGCCAATTGGGCGGCGTCCTGCGGCAGGTCGGCCACCTTCTGCTCGACCGCGGCGAGGCGGCCGAACAGCCCGGTTTCGCCCGGCTGGCTGAGGCTGGTTTCGAGCTGGGTCAGCCGGTCGGCGAGGGAGGCCAGGGCCGCGCGCAGGGCGACGAGTTCGTTGGCCGGCGCGGGGAACCCGACATAACCGCGCCACAGCGGGAAACTCGCGTAACCGCCCACCGCCAGCAACAACACCAGCAGAAGCGCGATCACCTTGCCCGCGCCGGACGAGCGCCGGGTCGCGGCCGGCGGGGCCGTCCGTTCGCTGGGCTCAGCGGAGGTCTCTTGCGTCATGAAGGGTGTCCATTCTCGTCGACGGCCGCCAGCAAGGCGGCCAGGGTGGGTTCGGCCGCCTTGTGAAGGGTAGCCCAGGGCAGTGCAGCAAGTCTGGCCGTGACATTCCCCGACAGACCATAGGCGACGACACGGGACAGTGTCTCCCCCAGCCCCGCATCGGTGACAAGGGTAGCAAAAGTGGCGGCGGTGCGGGGAGAGAAAAACAGGGCGAAATCGATCGCCCCCGCCCGCAACGACTGGCACAGGTCGGGACTGAGCGCGGTGGCGGCGACCGCGCGGTAGAGGGTTTCGCGGCGAACGGCGAAGCCCCGTTCGGCCAACCGTCCGGACAGGTCGCCGGCAATTGTTTCGCCGGCGGCGTGCAGCAGGGCCCCGGCGGCGGGGTCGGCGTGGGCGGCAACCAGGGCGGCCAGATCCTCGACATCGCCGCCGGCGCTATGGACGGTGGCGAAGCCGAGGTCGCGGGCGACCCGGGCCGAGGAATCGCCCACCGCCCACACCGGCAGATCGCGGCCGGGCAGCAGGCGGGCCAGGGCACGGGCCCCATTGGCGCTGGTCACCAGCAGGCCCTGGAGCCCGGTCGGATCGACCGTGACCCCGGGGACCGGCTCGATGCCCAGCAGCGGCTCGATCATCACGGCGATGCCGCGCCCGGCCAGCGCGCGCGCCACCGGTTCGGCATCTTCCCGCGGACGTGTGACCAGAGCCTGAACCATGGCCTAGCTGGTCATGAAGTCGAAGAAGCCCGGCCCGGCCGCCTTGATCAGTTCCTCGGCGGCATCGACGCCCATCGCCGCCGCGTCGGCGCGGGAGCCGCTGCGGGTGGTGGCGTGGACGGTGACCCCGTCGGGGCTGACGATCAGGCCACGGAACGACAGCCGGTCGCCGTCGAGTTCGGCCAGCGCGGCGATCGGGGTGCGGCAGGAGCCGTCGAGCCGGGTCAGGAAGGCGCGTTCGGCGGTGACCCGGTCGAACGTGTCCTGGCAGTTGAGGGGAGCGAGGATGCGCAGCGCGTCGGCGTCGTCGGCGCGGCAGGTGATGCCGATCGCGCCCTGGGCC
>JBDLVO010000499.1:0-2664 GCA_039804805.1 Pseudomonadota bacterium | reverse complement strand
CTTTCGGACTGCCGCCGTGCAGCAGCACCATGTCGGGATGCTTGGCCCGGACGCGGTCGAGCACGTCCCAGATGCGGCGATGGTCGTTGCACTCGGCCCCGCCGGTGAAGGCGATCCGGGCCCCCGGAGGCAACAGCAGCTGGGTCTCGGCGCGGTGGCGGGCGGCGATAAAGTCCCGGCTGTCGATCACCGCAGCGGTGAGGGCGCGATGGTTGACCATCGAACCGACGCGCGGCCGCCAGGAAGAGCCGGTGACCGCCTCGTAGCGCTCGGCGGCGGTGTCGCGGAAGAACTCGAAGGCATTGCGGCGCTCGATCAGACCGAGGCCCAGTTCGATCAGCCGCTCCAGTTCGACCGAGCGCACCTCCGAGCCGTTCTGTTCCAGCCGGGAGCGGTTTTGCGCCTGTTCGTTGGCGTCGAGATCGCGCTCGAGCCGGTCGATCTTGCGGTGGAAAATGGCGGCGAAGGACCACAGCAGGTCGGCGAGATCATCCTCGAGCCGGATAGCGTCCGTCAAGCAGGTGTAAATTCGCTGGCGCCGCCGCCGCCGGCCGCCAGGCCGTCGTAGGCCTGCAACGCCAGAGTCCAGCGGCGGGCGCGTGGTTCCGGCGGGAACAGCCCGAGCGGAAATCTTCCCCGGCGGCACAGCACCACCAGACGACGCAAGGTCAGCGTCTTCACGTCGATCTGGGTGATCCCGGACAGGGCGTAATGCAGGCGCACCGGCCCGGCCAGCAGCGTGCCGTCGATCAGTTCGAGCTGGAGGTGACGAACGCCATCGCTGAGGAGAAGCAATTCTCGCCCATCGGCCAAGCGAAGCACGGTGGCCCAGGCGGCAAAGCGCTGAAGATCGAAAGCCTCGGCATCCCCGGACGAAACGGGCCGCGCCTCGGCCAGCACCACCGAAGAATCCCAGTCGGCCCGCCAGAATATCCGCGCATCGGCGCAGGGGATGCAGGCCGCCTCGGCAAAAATGCAGCCCCCAGCCCGAGGCATCTCCGTCGCATGAAAGTACCGGGACTCCTGCTGCAGACGTCGGATCGGGTTGTTTTCGGGTTCGGCCGACTTGGGCGATGTAATCGGGATTGCGCCGCAGCCATTTCCAGGCCCATCCCGCCCGGTCCAGATGAAGCAGGCCTCGGTAATTGCCCCGGTCACGCCAATCCCACCCGGCAGTTTCGATGTCCTCTTCGGTCATGACGGAGTCCCCCTGGTCGGTTGCGCGCCGCCGCGCAATCGTCTTGGCTCTCGATCATCGGAAGATCTGGTTGCCCCCGGACTGCGCCATCACCCGGCGAGACCGGCCCCCAACATCGATAGAAATACCTTGTCCGTAAGGATCAAGGGGTGAGAAGGCGGTGATAATCCGGGGACCGGCTCACTCCGCCAGAGGCAGGACCACCGTGACGATCAGTCCGCCACCGGGTCGATTGGCAGCCCAGGCCCGACCGCCCATAGCCTCGGCATTGCGGCGGACGATCCACAGGCCGAGACCGTCATGCTCGGCACCGTCCTGACGGCGAGAGACCGAACGCTCGAAAATCTGATTGATGTCCAACTCTGGGATTCCTGATCCCTGATCGGACACGACGATCTCGGCCATCGGTCCGGATCGCCTGAGTTCCAACGTCACCGCCCCGCCGGTCGGAGAAAAATCGAAGGCGTTGTCGATCAGGTTCTCGGCGATGATCTCGATCTGCTCCGCGCCGCCGACCACCACCAACCCATGGGCGATGTGAAGGTCAAGATGCAGGCCTCGTTCCTCGGCGAAATGGGCGAAGCCCTGCCCCAGGGTCGAAAGCAGCGCCGACAGATCGACCCGGTGGCGGGGACAATCGACCAGACTGGCGATGGTCTCGTCGATCCGGCGCGTGGTTGACACGAGGGCATCGAGCCGATCGACCGAAAGAGAAATCAGTTCGACGCTGCGATGCAGGCTGACGGAGTCCGCAGGCAAGTCGCGGCGCAACGGCTCGACTGCCTGGGCAATCACCGCCAGCGGCGCCTTCAGGGCATGGGCGTTTTCTTCCGCCGCCTGACGGATCAGCGCTTCGGAGCGCCGCAGCGTCGCCACCATGGTGTCGAACTCCCGCGCTACCTCGGCCAGATCGGGCACCCGGTTGGCGTCGGCGAAACTGCCACGGTTTTCGCCGGCGACCACGGCACGGGCGACCGCACGAAACCGACGCAGATTGGTCCAGGCATCGGTGAAGATCGACAGCACCAACAGCGCCATCACCGCATAGATCAGGGCGGCGGCCTGGATCTCCGGCACCCGCCAATAGGGACGCCCGAGCAGTCGCGCGGCGAGTGGACCGGACGGCTGGGCAGTCAGCACCACCCAGCAACCCTCCGGACGGGCGTAGGGAGCGAGATAGGTCAAGACTTCACCATCGGCACCAGACAGCCGCAGGCTGAGGGGGCGACCGCCAGCGCAACTGGCATCGAGCGGTTCCAGCACCCCGCTGGCAACCAACCGCGCCATTTCATCCTGGCCGTTTTCTGCGGCCGGAGCCGAAGCGACCAGCAGGAAGGGACCAGACGTGACGGACTTATACCAAATCCCGATGATATGGACTCACGTCATGGATTCCCAAGGAGAGGGAAATATGAGTCACTGTGGCAAACACTTGGAGGTTTTCCATGGCGGCGGCAGTTCGGCTT
>JBDLVO010000498.1:0-2601 GCA_039804805.1 Pseudomonadota bacterium | reverse complement strand
GATGCCGGAGGCGGCGCGGGTGCGCAGCGGGCCGGGCGACAGGGTCAGCACCCGGATCCCCTTCGGCCCGAGTTCATGGGCGAGGTATTTGGTGGTGCTTTCGAGCGCGGCCTTGACCGGGCCCATCACGTTGTAATGCTCGACCACCTTGCGCCCGCCGTAATAGGACAGGGTGGCGAGGCAGCCGCCATTCTTCATCAGCGGCTCGGCCAGCTTGGCGCAACGGATGAACGAGAAGCACGACACGTCCATCGCCAGCGAAAAGCCGTCGCGCGAGCAATCGGTGACGCGGCCGTGCAGGTCCTCGCGGTTGGCGAAGGCGATCGAGTGGATCACGAAATCGAGCTGGCCCCATTCACGGGCGATGGTATCGAACACCGCTTCGAGCTGGCCGTCCTCGCGCACGTCGCAGGGCAGGAAGATCGAGGCCTCGACCTCTTCGGCCAGCGGGCGGACATACTTCTCGGACTTCTCGTTGAGATAGGTGATCGCCAGTTCGGCCCCATAGGCGTGAACGTGGCGCGCCACCCCGTAGGCGATGCTGTTCTGGTTGGCAATGCCGATGATCAGGCCACGCTTGCCGGCCAGCGACAGAGTCCGCACCGGGGAAAAGCGCGGCGCGGCGATCGGGGATTCGTTCATGACGGCGGGTCCTCCAAAACTCCTGCTGCGATGCAACATAGGCTCTCCCCCGCCCATCCTCAACCCCTCCCCCCGGCCGGCGCGCGATTTCGCCGTTTCGTCATGGCCGCCATTCCCCGGTTGACGGCCGGCCGGTTGCCGGCTTTGCTATGAGAATGAGTTTCATTCGGCGGGAGCAGGGGCATGGTCCATCGGCACGACGACCACCATCACGATCACCATCACCATCATGACCACCCCGTCCCCGGCCAGGGACACGACCGCGCCTTCCAGATCGGGATCGGGCTCAATCTCGCCTTCGTGGTGATCGAGGTCGCCGCCGGCTTCCTGGCGGATTCGCTGGCGCTGCTGGCCGATGCCGGCCACAACCTCGCCGACGTCGCCGGGCTGCTGCTGGCCTGGGCGGCGATCCTGCTGGCGCGGCGGCGGCCGACCGGACGGCTGACCTATGGCCTCGGCCGGGGCACCATCCTCGCCGCCCTGGCCAATGCCGCGCTGCTGCTGGCCGGCCTCGGCGCGATCGCCTCGGAAGCGGTGCGGCGCCTGCTGGGCGAGCCGGTGACGGTCGAGACCGGCACGGTGATGGCGGTGGCGGCGGCCGGGGTGCTGATCAACGGCGCCACCGCGCTGCTGTTCCGCAACGGGGCGAAGGGCGATCTCAACCTGCGCGGCGCCTTCCTGCACATGGCCGCCGATGCCGGGATCTCGGCCGGGGTGATCCTCGCCGCCGGCCTGATCGCCCTGACCGGCTGGGGCTGGATCGACCCGGTCACCAGCCTGGCCATTGTCGCGATCATCGCCGTCGGCACCTGGGGATTGTTCCGGGATTCGCTCGACCTCGCCCTCGACGCGGTGCCGGCCGGAATCGACCGCGCCGAGGTCGAAAGCTTCCTCGAAAACCAGCCCGGGGTGACCGCGCTGCACGACCTGCACATCTGGCCGCTCAGCACCAGCACGGTGGCGCTGACCGCCCATCTGGTGATGCCCAAGGGCGGCGGCGACACCTTCCTGCTCGGCATCGCCGCCGAGTTGAAGGCGCATTTCGGCATCGACCACGCCACCCTTCAGGTCGAGCACGACGCCCACGACTGCCCGCTGATCTCGGTCCACGCCCGGGCCTGAGCTTTGAAAAACAAAGGGGGGGTCCGGGGCTCCGCCCCGGTCGGGCGCGCGGGCGGAAGCCCGCGTACCTTGATCCGTACCGTGACCCGACGCGCGCCCCGCCCCCCTCAGCGCACCAGTTCGCTCCAATGGGCCGCGACATAGCCGCCAACGGTGCCGGCAAAGGCGAGCAGGGCGTAGATCACGGCGCGGGGACTCATCATGGCGGCGGCTCCCGGGTCAGCAGGTCGAAGATGCGGTTGTCGCGCGGCCGCCACAGACCGGCATCGCGGGCGGCGGCCAGGGCGGCGCGGATATCGTCGAGCGCGGCCGGATTGACCTCGGTCAGGAAGGCGCGCACCGCCTCGTCCTTGAGATAGGCGGCGCCGACCAGATCGAAATGATGGCTGCGCACCGCGCCGGTGGTCGAGGCGAAGGCCAGCAGGTTATCGACCCCCGCCGCCATCTCCGCCGCCCCCTTGTAGCCGTGGCGCATCACCCCCGCGATCCATTTCGGATTGACCAGCCGGCCGCGCAGCACCCGCGACAGCTCCTGATCGAGGGTGTGGACGCGCGGCCGCTCCGGGTCGGCGTGATCGGCATGGTAGACCACCGGAGTCCGCCCCGCCGCCAGTTCGACCGCGGCGGCGAGCCCGCCCTCGAAGCTGGCATATTCGGCCGAATCGAGCAGATCGTGCTCGCGGTTGTCCTGGTTCTGCAGCACCACGTCCAGCGCCGCGAGGCGCGTGCCGAACGCGTGACGCGCTTCTTCGCCCGCGCTCTTTTGCGTGTACGCGTAACCGCCCCACGACTGATAGGCGTTCGCGAGATCGGCGTCGGTCTGCCATTGCCGCGAGT
>JBDLVO010000497.1:0-14889 GCA_039804805.1 Pseudomonadota bacterium | reverse complement strand
CGAGCAGGTGCGGGCGGCAGCCCGCCCCGGAGGGCGGGCCGTGTCGTCACCAACCGGGTCCGGTCAGAGCGACGCCACCTTGGCCTGCAATCCCTCGTCGAGCTTGTCGAGGAACTGGGTGGTGGTCAGCCAGGGCTGGTCCGGGCCGATCAGGATAGCGAGGTCCTTGGTCATGAAGCCGGCCTCGACCGTCTCGATGCAGACCTGTTCCAGCGCCTCGGCGAAGCGGGCCACCTCGGGGGTGCCGTCGAAGCGGGCGCGGTAGGCGAGGCCCCGGGTCCAGGCGAAGATCGAGGCGATCGGGTTGGTCGAGGTCGCCTTGCCCTTCTGATGCTCGCGGTAATGGCGGGTGACGGTGCCGTGCGCCGCCTCGGCCTCGACCGTCTTGCCGTCGGGCGACAGCAGCACCGAGGTCATCAGCCCGAGCGAGCCGAAGCCCTGGGCCACGGTGTCGGACTGGACGTCGCCGTCGTAGTTCTTGCAGGCCCAGACGAATTCGCCCGACCATTTGAGCGCGCAGGCGACCATGTCGTCGATCAGGCGGTGCTCGTAGGTGATGCCGAGGCGGTCGAATTCGGTCTTGAACTCGGCGTCGAACACCTCCTGGAACAGGTCCTTGAAGCGGCCGTCATAGGCCTTGAGGATCGTGTTCTTGGTCGAGAGATAGACCGGCCACTTCTTGGCGAGGCCGTAATTGAAGCAGGCCCGGGCGAAGCCGCGAATCGATTCGTCGAGGTTGTACATCCCCATCGCGATGCCGGCGCCGGGGAAGGTGAACACCTCGTGCTCGATGGTCTGGCCGTCGGCGCCCTCGAACTTGATCGTCAGCTTGCCGGGGCCGGGCACCTTGAAATCGGTGGCGCGGTACTGGTCGCCGAAGGCGTGACGGCCGATCACGATCGGCTTGGTCCAGCCCGGTACCAGACGCGGCACGTTCTTGCAGATGATCGGCTCGCGGAACACCGTGCCGTCAAGAATGTTGCGGATGGTGCCGTTGGGCGACTTCCACATCTTCTTGAGATTGAATTCCTTGACCCGGGCTTCGTCGGGGGTGATGGTCGCGCATTTGACGCCGACGCCGTATTTCTTGATCGCCTCGGCCGCCTCGACCGTCACCTTGTCGTCGGTGGCGTCGCGGTGCTCAACCCCCAGGTCGTAATACTTGAGGTCGATTTCGAGGTAGGGCAGGATCAACTTTTCCTTGATGAACTGCCAGATGATCCGCGTCATCTCGTCGCCGTCCAATTCGACGATCGGATTGGCGACCTTGATTTTTTTCATCGACGTCCTCCCGGTCTTTGGGCAATTCTCGCATTTGCCGGGACGCGCGCGGTCCCGCGCGCGGCGCCGCCCCGACCGGGGGCGACGATAAGCATCCGCCGCGGCGAACGCAAGCCGGATCCCCCCCCGTCGGGGGGGATTCGGGCGGGATTGGGGCCACGGAAACACTTTGTTACTGGGATCCTGGCCCCTGTCTCGGCCATAGTGTCGCGGCACCGTCCCACTCTCATCGGGAGAAGAATCCATGCGTTTCATCGTCAAGCCGGCCGCCCTGGCCGCCATTGCCGGCCTCGGCCTGGCCCTCGCCGTGCCTGCGGTCGCTCAGCAGTTGAAGCCCGAGGAGGCGCTGACCCTGCGTCAGGGGCTGATGCTGGCCCTCAAGACGCAGTGGATGCCGATCGGCGCCTTTGCCGCCGGCAAGGCCGACGCCCCCGCCGACGCGGTCGCCCGCGCCGAGAACGTCGCCGCGATCGCCAAGCTGGCCCCGATCGGCTGGGCCAAGGGCACCGAAAACCTGCCCAAGGCCGAGACCAAGGCCGAGGCGTTCGGCGCCAAGGCCGCCGCCTTCCATGACGATTGGAAGAGCTTCGCCGCCGAGACCGACAAGCTGGTCGTCGCCGCCAAGGCCGGCCCCGATGCGCTGAAGACCCAGGCCGCCGCCACCGGCAAGCTGTGCAAGGGCTGTCACGACGAATTCAAGGAAGACTGATCCGGTCGCCCCGGAGCCCCGGCCCGGCCCCCCTGGGGACCTGGGCCGGGGCGACGCGCGGCACGGCATGGCTGGATTTTCGCTGGGGATCGGGTAAACCGGACCCCCGTGCCTGATGGAGCCCGCCGATGCCGGAATTGCCGGAAGTCGAAACCGTTGCCCGTGGTCTGTCGCGGGTGTGGCCCGGCCGCACCCTGACCGAGGTGGTGGTCCGCCGCGCCGGATTGCGGCGCCCGTTCCCCGCCGATTTCGCCGCCCGCCTGACCGGGCAGCGTTTCGCGCGCATTGGCCGCCGCGCCAAATACCTGCTGGCCTATTTCGAGTCCGGGCTGGTGCTGCTCGGCCATCTCGGCATGTCGGGGCGGATGGTGATCTCGCCCCGCCGCAACACCCCGCCCGGGCCGCACGACCATGTCGCCTTCACCACCGATGACGGCACGCTGGTGACGATGGTCGATCCGCGCCGGTTCGGGCTGCTCGACCTCGCCGGGGCGGCGGACCTCGCGCGTCATCCCCTGCTGGCCGATCTCGGCCCCGAGCCGCTGGAGGACGGGTTCGACGCCGCCTGTCTCGCCGCCGCGCTCGCCGGCCGCGCCACCGCGATCAAGCTGGCCCTGCTCGACCAGAAACTGGTGGCCGGGCTCGGCAACATCTATGTCTGCGAAAGCCTGTTCCGCGCCGGGATCTCGCCGTTCCGCGCCGCCGGCAGCCTCGACGCCGCCGAATGCGCCAAGCTGGTGGCGGCGATCAAGGCGGTGCTGGGCGAGGCGATCGCCGCCGGCGGCTCGACCCTGCGCGACCATCTCCAGCCCGACGGCACGCTGGGCTATTTCCAGCATGCCTTCCGGGTCTATGGTCGCGCGGGGGAACGCTGTCCCGACTGCC
The DNA here is from genome assembly GCA_039804805.1 of Pseudomonadota bacterium. GTDB lineage: Bacteria > Pseudomonadota > Alphaproteobacteria > Rhodospirillales > Magnetospirillaceae > Phaeospirillum. Next base: position 12,014 of record JBDLVO010000497.1, on the reverse strand, counting down.
CCGGCCCGCCCGCCTGCCCGGGCATCGAACGCGAGGTTCAGGGCGGCCGGTCCACTTTCCATTGTGCATGGCGGCAAAGGTGATGGTATGAGGATGCACATGGCCTTTGTCCGCCCGTTCGTTCTGGCTCTCGCCGTCTGCGCCGCCGCTTTCGCCGCGCCGGCCCGAGCCGAGGGATTCCTCAGCGCCTACGAGGATCTGCCGCTGGCGCCCGGGCTGGCCGAAATCGCCGGGGCCGGCGTCGCCTTCGATTCGCCCAATGGGCGGATCGTCGAGGCCTATGCCCATGGCCGGGTCAGCCCCGCCGCGCTGCTGCGTTTCTATGCCGACACCTTGCCGCAATTGGGATGGAGCCGACAGAGCGACACCCTTTACCGCCGCGAGGCCGAGGTGCTGCGTCTGGCCCCCGCCGCCGAGCGCGACGGGGTGATGGTGCGGTTCTCGATCTCGCCGGAATGAGACCCGTCCGCAGGGAGGAGCGACCCCGTCATGGCCTATGAAACCATCATCGTCGAAACCCGCCGCCACGTCGGCCTGATCACCCTCAACCGGCCGAAGGCGCTCAACGCGCTGTGTGCCCAATTGGTGGCCGAACTCGGTCAGGCGCTCGACGCCTTCGAGGCCGACGACGAGATCGGCGCCATCGTCCTGACCGGCTCGGAAAAGGCCTTCGCCGCCGGGGCCGACATCAAGGAGATGGCCGGCAAGAGCTTCATGGACGCCTACCTGGCCGATTTCATCACCGATGGCTGGGAGCGGGTCACCACCTGCCGCAAGCCGGTGATCGCGGCGGTGGCCGGCTTCGCCCTCGGCGGCGGCTGCGAGGTGGCGATGATGTGCGATTTCATCCTCGCCGCCGACAACGCCAAGTTCGGCCAGCCGGAAATCACCCTCGGCATCATTCCCGGCGCCGGCGGCACCCAGCGCCTGACCCGCGCCGTCGGCAAGGCCAAGGCGATGGAGATGGTGCTGACCGGGCGGATGATCGACGCCGCCGAGGCCGAGCGCGCCGGGCTGGTCAGCCGGGTGGTGCCGCTGGCCGAGCTGGTCGAGGAGGCGGTCAAGGTCGCCGAGAAGATCGCCGGGCTCAGCCGCCCGGTGGTGCTGATGGCCAAGGAGGCGGTCAACGCCGCGTTCGAGACTTCGCTGTCGCAGGGAATCCGGTTCGAACGGCGCCTGTTCCACGCCACCTTCGCCACCGAGGACCAGAAGGAAGGCATGGCCGCCTTCATCGAGAAGCGCAGCCCGACCTTCCGCAACCGCTGAACCCTTGCCGCGACGGGGAGGGGCGTCCGCCCCTCTCCGGCCGGATCAGCTCTTGATGTCGGCCAGGGTGCCGTACATCTCGTTGACGGTGCTGACCACCTGGGCGGCGGCGGAATAGGCCTGCTGCGACACGATCATTTTCGAGAATTCCGTGCCGGTGTCGGTGGTCGAGGCTTCCAGCGCCTCGCTTTCCAGCGTGCCGGTGCCGTTCTCGCCCGCCACCCCGATCATGGCCGAGCCCGAAGTCGAACTGGACTGGTAGACGTTGTCGCTCAACACCGTCAGCCCGTTGGAATTGGCGAAATTGGCCAGGGCGATCTGGCCGACGGTGACCGACAGGCCGCTGCCATAGGTGGCGGAGACGGTGCCATCCGAGGCGATCGACATGCTCGAATACTGGCTCTTGATATAGCCGTTCTGATCGGTGCTGGAGACGTCGATGTCGCTGCCGCTGTCGTACTGGGTCAGGTCGGCAAAGTCGAACGCCACGGTCTGCGAGCCGGAGCTGTTGGAGATGGAGGCGGACAGGGAACTGCCGCTGACGCCGTCGATCGCGCTGATGCTCCCGCTGCTGTCGAAGGTCACGGTGTAGCTCGACGGCGAGAAGGTCACCGACGAATCCGACGAGGTCAGCGCCACCGTCCATTCGTCCGACATCACGCTGTCGGGGGTGAAGGTCAGCGTCACCGATTCACTCGCGCCGGCGGCGTCGTAGATGGTGACGGTGGTGCTGACCGAACTGGTCGAGCCGGAGGACACCGCCTCCTCGGACAGCGATTCCGGCAGGTTGGCGTCGAGGGTGACCGACGAGGTGGTCTGCCAGGCATAGCCGGTGGTATCGACTTGCAGGGCGGACAGCGTGCTGCTGAGGGTGGAGGTCCCGGTGGTGGGGTCGTAGGTGGCGGCGTAGCCCTCGAGGTAATAATCGCCGCCGAGGGTCAGATAGCCCGAATCGTCGAGCGAGAACTCGCCGTCGCGGCTGTAGAAATATTCGGAGGAGGAGACCGTGCCGGTGCCGTCGGCGTTCTTGACCAGGCAGAAATAGCCGTAGCCGCTGATGGCGAGGTCGGTGCTGCTGTCCGAACTCGAGATCGTCCCCTGCAGGGTGACGTTCTGGCGGGTCGCGGCGGTGACGCCGCTGCCGGTGGTGCCGCTGGAAGAGGAGGTGACCAGATCGGCGAAGCGGGTGCTGTTGGCCTTGTAGCCGACGGTCGAGCTGTTGGCGAGATTGTTGGCGACGGTCGAGAGCGAGGAGCTTTCGGCGTTCAGCCCGGAGACGGCATTGTTCAGGGCGGCGGAGATTGACATCCTAAAGTCTCCCGTTGGGCGGAGCGTCGCGATCCCCTCTGTCGACCCGGTCAACCGAAGCGATCCTTCCTTGCTTCTGATACGGCCGAATCGTCCGCTTCAGGCAGTCTTCGTCCAAAAATGACGAAGCCCCCGAAAACGGGGGCTTCGCCGGGGTCTGGGAGGGTGTTTCGGCGCCGTCCGCCGTCAGCCCGGCCGGGTCTGGCCGGCGCCGCGCACCACGTATTTGAAGGTGCAGAGCTGTTCGACCCCGACCGGGCCCCGGGCATGCATCTTGCCGGTCGAGATGCCGATTTCCGCCCCCATGCCGAACTCGCCGCCATCGGCGAACTGGGTCGAGGCGTTCCACAGCACGATCGCCGAATCGCAGCCGGCGAGGAAGGTTTCGGCGGCGGCGGCATCGTGGGTGATGATCGCCTCGGTGTGGTGCGAACCGTAGCGGTTGATGTGCTCGACCGCCGCCGTCACCCCGTCCACCACTTTGACCGAGATCACCGCGTCGAGATATTCGGTGCGCCAGTCTTCCTCGCTGGCCGGGGCGACGCGGGGATCGACCGCCTGGGTGGCGGCATCGCCGCGCACCGCGCAACCGGCCTCGAGCAGCGCCGTCACCAGCGGGGCAAGATGGGTGGCGGCGCAGGCGCGATCGACCAGCAGGGTCTCGGTGGCGCCGCAGACCCCGGTCCGCCGCATTTTGGCGTTGAGTACGATGTCGCGGGCCATGGCAAGGTCGGCGCCGCCATCGACATAGGTGTGGCAGATCCCCTCCAGGTGCTGGAACAGCGGGATCCGGCTTTCCTCGACCACCCGGGCCACCAGCGACTTGCCGCCGCGCGGCACGATCACGTCGATGAATTCGGACAAACGCAGCATCGCCCCGACCGCGGCGCGATCGGCGGTGGGGACCATCGCCACCGCGTCGGCGGGCAGGCCGGCGGCGGCGATCCCCTTGGCCAGCGCCGCCATGATGGCGCGGGCCGAGCGGTAGGCCTCCGAGCCGCCGCGCAGGATGCAGGCATTGCCCGATTTGAGGCAGAGGGCGGCGGCGTCGGCGGTGACGTTGGGCCGGCTTTCATAGATGATCCCGATCACCCCGAGCGGCACCGCCACCCGGCTGATGTGCAGGCCGTTGGGGCGGGTCCAGTCGGCCAGCACCCGGCCGAGCGGGTTGGGCAAGGCGGCGATGGTTTCCAGCCCGGCGGCCATCGCCTCGATCCGGGCCGGGGTCAGGGTCAGCCGGTCGATCAGCGCCGGGGTGAGGCCCTTGGCGGTGGCGGCGGCGACGTCCTCGCGATTGGCCTCGGCCAGGGTCGCGGCGTCGGCGCGCAGCGCCGCGGCGGCCTCGGTCAGGGCGCGGTTGCGCGCGGCGGCCGGGCTCTGGGCCAGTTGGTGGGCGGCGGCGCGGGCGCGCCGGCCGAGATCGCGCATCATCTCTTCGATGTTTCCCGACATTGCCTTATCCCTCCACCACCAGATCGTCGCGATGAATCAGTTCGTCCCGGCCGTGAAAGCCGAGAATCGCCTCGATGTCGGCCGATTGCCGGCCGGCGATGCGGCGGGCGTCGTCGGCGGCATAGGCCGACAGGCCGCGCCCCAGCACCCGTCCGGCCGCGTCCTTGACCAGCACGCAATCGCCCCGGTCGAATTCGCCCTCGACCCCGGTGACCCCGGCCGGCAGCAGCGAGCCGCCATGCCGCAGCGCCCGCACGGCGCCGGCATCGAGCACCAAGGCGCCGGCCGGGCTCATCGCGCCGTAGATCCATTGCTTGCGGGCGGTGCGCGGGCTGCCCTCGGGCAGGAACCAGGTGCAGCGCCCGCCGCCGGCCACCGCCGCCAGCGGGTTCATCGCCTGCCCGCGCGCGATCGCCATCTTGCAGCCGGCCGACAGGCAGATCTTGGCCGCCGCCAGCTTGGTCACCATCCCGCCCGAGCCATAGGCCGAGCCGGGATCGCCGGCCATCGCCTCGATCTCCGGGGTCAGTTCGCGCACCTCGGGGATGAAGCGGGCGGCGGGATCCTTGCGCGGGTCGGCGCTGTAGAGCCCGTCGATGTCGGAGAACAGCACCAGCGCGTCGGCCGAGACCATCTGCGCCACCCGCGCCGCCAGCCGGTCATTGTCGCCGAAACGGATCTCGGCGGTGGCCACCGTGTCGTTCTCGTTGATCACCGGCACCGTCCCCAGCCGCAGCAGGGTCTCCAGCGTCGCCCGGGCGTTGAGGTAACGCCGACGGTGGTCGGAATCGTAGAGGGTCAGCAGCACCTGGGCCACGGTCAGGCCGAAGCGGGCGAGCGAATCCTGGTAATCGTGGGCGAGATGGATCTGGCCGGTGGCGGCGGCGGCCTGCTTCTCCTCCAGCCGCAACGGGGGCGTCAGGCCGAGCTTGCGCCGGCCGACCGCCACCGCGCCCGACGACACCACGATCACCTCCTGGCCGCGCTGACGGCAGGCGGCGATGTCGGCGCAGACCGAATCCAGCCATTTGCGCCGCACCAGCCCGGTGGCTTCATCGACCAGCAGGCTGGAGCCGATCTTGAGGATCAGCCGTTTTGCGTCAACGATCGGACCGCTCAGCGTCATCGTTCCCGTCCTCGTCCCCGTCCACGTCTTCCTCGGCGTCCTCATCTTCTTCCCCGTCGAGGTCGTCCTCCCCGTCGAGGTCGTCCTCCTCGTCGAGGTCCTCTTCGCGGTCGGGATCCTCCTCCTCGGCGAAGCTGGTCGCCTCGGCCGCTTCGTCGTCCTCGTCCTCGTCCTCGTCGTCCCAGACCCATTCGCCGTTGGGGCCGTAATGGCCGCCGTCGTCCTCGTCGGCGCCACCCTGGCGGTAATCGGCCGGCAGGCGCTTGGCGGTGCCGACCGTGCCGGTGGCGGCGAGAACGCCGGGATCCTCGGCGCGGGCCGCGTGGATGTGGCCGATCAGGGCGCCCAGCACCGGGCGCAGGCCGATGCCCGACACCCCCGACAGCGGCAGCACCGGGGCGCCGCTGGCCTCGGCCAGGGCGGCCAGCTTGGCCTCGATCTCCTCGGGCAGCAGCGAATCGCATTTGTTGAGCGCCACCACCTCGGGCTTGTCGGCCAGCCCGCCGCCATAGGCGGCCAGCTCGCCCCGCACCACCCGGTAGGAGTCGGCGACGTCCTCGGCGGTGCCGTCGATCAGGTGCAGCAGCACCCGGCAGCGTTCGATGTGGCCGAGGAAGCGGTCGCCGATGCCGGCACCCTGGTGGGCCCCCTCGATCAGGCCGGGGATGTCGGCGACGATGAATTCCTCGTCGCCCAGCGTCACCACGCCGAGATTGGGATGGAGCGTGGTGAAGGGATAATCGGCGATCTTGGGCCGGGCCCGGGTGACGGCGGCGAGGAAGGTCGATTTGCCGGCATTGGGCAGCCCGACCAGCCCGGCATCGGCGATCAGCTTCAGCTTGAGCCAGATCCAGCGTTCCTCGCCCGGCCAGCCGTCATCGGCGCGGCGGGGGGCCTGGTTGGTCGAGGTCTTGTAATGCAGGTTGCCGAAGCCGCCGTCGCCGCCGCGCAGCAGCACGATCGTCTGCCCGGCCTGGGTCAGGTCGGCCAGCACGGTGTCGCGCTCGGCGTCGAGCACCTGGGTGCCGACCGGCACCTTCAGCACCACGTCGTCGCCCTTGGCCCCGGTCTTGTTGCGGCCCTGGCCGTGATGGCCGCGCTGGGCCTTGAAATGCTGCTGGTAGCGGTAATCGATCAGGGTGTTGAGGTTGGCGACGCATTCGAGGATGACGTCGCCGCCCCGGCCGCCGTCGCCGCCATCGGGACCGCCGAACTCGATGTATTTCTCACGGCGGAAACTACAGCAGCCGGCGCCGCCGTCGCCGCTCTTGACGAAGATCTTGGCCTGATCGAGGAACTTCATCGCGGGGTGTCCTGGGCAAGGGAGGGCGGGGGGGGCAAGGGAGGGCGGGGGGCAAAGGAGGGCGGGTCGGGCGGAAGCGGCGGGCGGAAACCAAAAGGGGGGAACGGTGCCCCGTTCCCCCCCTGGCAAAACTGATCTAAGCGTTTGCGGGAACGGCGCCTATTCGGCGGCCTCCGGCAGCGGCTCGACCACGACGAAGGTGCGGCCCTGCGCCTTGTGGACGAAGGCGACCTTGCCCGGCGCGGTGGCGAACAGGGTGTGGTCCTTGCCCATGCCGACATTGCTGCCGGGATAGTACACGGTGCCGCGCTGGCGGACGATGATGTTGCCCGGGATCACCAGCTCGCCGCCGAACTTCTTGACGCCGAGGCGCTGGGAATGGGAATCGCGGCCGTTACGCGAGGAACCGCCCGCTTTTTTATGAGCCATGGTTCAAACTCCTGTGGCTGACCGGAACGTTCAGCCGGCCGTGATGTCGGTGATGCGCAGGATGGTGAGATCCTGGCGGTGTCCGTTCTTGCGGCGCGAGTTCTGGCGACGGCGCTTCTTGAAGATGATGACCTTCTCGCCGCGGGCCTGCGCCACCACGGTGGCGGTCACCGAGGCGCCGGCCACCATGGGCGCGCCGATCTTTTCGCCGACCATCAGCACCTGGTCGAGCACGACCTGGCCACCGGCCTCCCCAGCCAGCTTCTCGACGCGGATCACGTCGTCCTTGGCCACCTTGTACTGCTTCCCGCCGGTCTGGATGACTGCGAACATGTCGATTCTACCTGAGCATAAGGAATGACGCCGCGCCGGACGAACCACCCCGCGCGAGAGGGCCGCACTATAGCGAGGCCGACGACGGAGTCAACGCCTTTATCGCGCATCACGAGTCCGCCCCCGTCGCCAGCCGCCGCGCCGCCCGCTGGGCGATCGCCTGCCGCGTCGCCGCGTCGGCGCCCAGCCAGGCGGCGATCTCGTCGCGGTTTCGGCCGCACCCGATACAATAGCCCCGCTGCGGGTCGATCCGGCAACGGGAAACGCAGGGGGAAGGGATCGGCGCGGCGGCGGGGACGGTCATCGCGGGGCTCCTGGCTGGCCGGCAGGCTCTGTCCGGGATGTGGGGAAGGGCGGGCCGCCGGTCCAGAGGGGTGTGGCGGGCGGCGGCGGGCGGAGGTAGGCTGGACCTTGGTTTGGGCCGCATGCCCCCGGCGTGACCGGGCGGCGGCCGTGTCAGGGGAGGGGAACGGAATGCTGCAAGGCAAGGTGCTGGTGGCGCAGGGCGGCGGCCCGACCGCGGTGATCAACCAGTCGATGGTCGGCGCGGTGCTGGAATCGCGCAAGTTCCGCAATGTCGAGCTGGTCTATGGCGCCCATCACGGCGTGCGCGGGATCGTCGACGAGGATTTTCTCGACCTGACCCAGGAGACCAGCCACAACCTTGAAATGGTGGCGCAGACCCCGTCCTCGGCGCTGGGCTCGACCCGCGACAAGCCGGATCTCCAATATTGCCAGGAGATCTTCAAGGTGCTGCGGGCGCACGGCATCGCCTACTTCTTCTATATCGGCGGCAACGATTCCTCCGACACGGTGCGGATCGTCAGCGAGCAGGCCCAGGCCGCCGGCTATCCGCTGCGCTGCATCCATATCCCGAAAACGATCGACAACGATCTGGTCCACAACGACCACACCCCGGGCTTTCCCTCGGCGGCGCGCTTCGTCGCCCAGGCCTTCATGGGGGTCAATCTCGACAACACCGCGCTCAAGGGGGTCTATGTCGCGGTGGTGATGGGCCGCCATGCCGGTTTCCTCACCGCCGCCTCGGCGCTGGGCAAGAAGTTTCCCGATGACGGCCCCCACCTGATCTACATCCCGGAGCGGACCTTCTCGGTCGACAGCTTCCTCGCCGACGTCCGCGCCACCTACGACCGCCATGGCCGCTGCGTGGTGGCGGTGTCGGAGGGGATCCATGACGAGAACGGCGCCCCGATCATCACCAGGCTGGCCAAGACGGTCGAACATGACCAGCACGGCAACGTCCAGCTCTCCGGCACCGGGGCGCTGGCCGACCTGCTCTGTCACGAGGTCAAGGAGAAGCTCGGCATCAAGCGGGTGCGCGGCGACACCTTCGGCTATCTCCAGCGCTCGTTCATCGGCTGCGTCTCCGACGTCGATCAGCGCGAGGCGCGCGAGGTCGGCGAAAAGGCGGTGCAATACGGCATGTGGGGCGACAGCGACGGCTCGGTGACGATCCAGCGCACCGGATTCTACTCGGTCGATTACGCGCTGATGCCGCTGACGGCGGTGGCGGGCAAGACCCGGGTGATGGAGGACCATTTCATCGCCCCCTCCGGCACCGACGTCACCGACGCCTTTCGGATGTATCTGCGCCCGCTGCTTGGCTCGGGCATGCCCGACGCCTTCCGCCTGCGTCACAATTCGGTGCCGCGGATCCTCGCCGCCGGCGGCTGAAACGCTCGGGAGAGGGACGGGATCCAAGGGCCTTGCGGCCCTTGGCGGGCGTGGGCAGCGCCCACGTCACGTTTCCTCGGCGGCGGGATGGCCGATGGCGTAGGGCCGGTAGGCGAGGTCGTGTTCGATGATGTGGCGCATCGCCCATTTCGACAGCAGGGCGATGGCGTTCTCGCGGTCGAGCCAGTCGCCGTCCGGCCGGCGCAGCGCCTCGACCTCGCCGAGCAGCAGGTGGTGTTCGGCGCGGTGGGCCTCGCATTCGGCGGCGGGGACGCCGCACGCGGCGATCAGTGCCTCCTCGGCGGCGAAATGGTGGCGGGCGTGGGCGGCGAGGGCGGCGAGGGCACGGTCGGCGGTGTCGTCGTCCCCCTGTTCGAGGGCGGCGATCACCTGATTGACCAGTTCGACCATCCGGCGGTGCTGCCGGTCCATGCGCGGCACGCCGACGCTGAGGCCTTCGACCCATTGCGGCGAGATCATCGCCGGACCTCCCTCGCCCGGCCCGCGGCGGTGCGAGCGGCGCAAGTCTAGCAGGTCGGGGCGACGGCGGTGACTGCTCTTCCGGTCAAAGTCCGGCGGCGGACCCTACCTCTTCCGATCAAGAGGCTTCACCCGATAAACGGATCGGTGGTGGAGAGCCGGCAGTCGCGCGCCAGCAGATCGCGCATCGCCGCGGCCGGCAGCGGGCGGCTGAAGATGTAGCCCTGGATCTGGTCGCAGCCGAGCCCGCGCAGGAAATCGAGATGTTCCTGACGCTCGACCCCCTCGGCCACCACCTTCAGCTTCAGCGCCTTGGCCATCGCGATGATGGCGTCGACGATCGCGGCGTCGTTGGGGTCGGTGGTGACGTCCATCACGAACGAGCGGTCGATTTTCAGCTTCTGGATCGGGAAGCGCTTCAGCACCGACAGCGAGGAATAGCCGGTGCCGAAATCGTCGATGGCGCAGCCGATCCCCATGTCCTTGAGGCGCTGGACCACGGCGATGGCGTTGTCGGCGTCGCGCATCGCCGAGCTTTCGGTCAGTTCCAGCTCCAGCCAGCGGCTGTCGAGCCCGGATTCGGCCAGCGCCTTCTCGCAGGCGGCGATCAGGCGGCGGGCATACTGGAACTGGCGGCCGGAGACGTTGACCGCCACCGGCACCGCCGGCAGCCCCTCCTGCTGCCAGGCCCGGGCCTGGCGGGTGCTGGTCGCCAGCATGAATTCGCAGATCGCGTCGATCAGGCCGGATTCCTCGGCCACCGGGATGAAATCGGCGGGGGAGACCGGGCCGAGTTCGGGGCTCGACCAGCGCACCAGCGCCTCCATTCCCACCACCGTGCCGTCGATCAGATCGACCTGCGGCTGGTAATGGGCCGACAGCTCGCCGTGATCGACGGCGCGGCGCAGCCGGTTCTGCATCGACAGGGTCTTGCGGGCGCGGGTGCTCAGTTCCTTGGAGAACATCTGGAAGCTGGCGGTGCCCTGGGCCTTGGCGCGCTGCAACGCGGCGTCGGCGTTGCGGATCAGGGTTTCGGCGTCCTCGCCGTCGCGCGGGAACAGCGCCACCCCCACCGCCGCCGAGACGTCGAAATCCTGGTCGCCGACCGACACCGTGGTCTGGGCCCGGGCATGAAGGCGGTCGAGCGCCTCCTCCAGGGTGCGGCGGTTGTCGTAGCCGGTCAGCAGCAGCAGGAAATGGTCGCCCGACACCCGCGCCATCATGTCGTTGGCATTGATCGCGGCGCGGACCAGATCGGCCACCCCCATCAGCACCTGATCGCCGATGACGTGGCCCATGGTGGCGTTGATCACGCCGAGCCGGTCGAGGCCGAGGCTGACCACCGCCAGCAGCGAGGATTGGCGGCGGGCCTCGTCGCGCGCGGTCTCGAACCGTTGCAGGAAGGCGGCGCGGTTGGGCAGCCGGGTCATCGGGTCGTGATAGGCGAGGAACGACAGACGCTGTTCGGCCAGCTTGCGGTCGGTGACGTCGAGCATCACCCCGTCCCACACCACCGCGCCGTCCTCGCGCCGGGTCGGGCGCGAACTGCCGCGCAGCCAGCGGCGGCGGCGGTCGGGTCCCGGCACCGACACCTCCTCGTCGAACGGCTCCATCAGGCGCGAGGCGCGGGCCAGCCCGGCGAGGAAGGCCAGCCGCTCCTCGTCCTGCATCAGGGTGAAGAAGCGGCCGGATTCGCCCACCAGTTCGGCCGGTTCGAGCCCGAGCACGCTGCGGCAGCCCTCGCTGACATAGGAGAACTCGACCCGTCCGTCGGGCCACAGCACCCGCTGGAACACCATCCCCGGCATGTTGGCGGCGATGGCGCGCAGCCGTTGCTCGGTCTCGCGCAGGGCGGCCTCGGTCTGGCGGCGGCGGGTGACGTCGCGGCCGATGCCGACGAACAGGCGCTGGCCGTCGAGCCGCACCTCGCTGGTCGACAGTTCGAGGGCGAAGGTGGTGCCGTCGTGGCGCAGCCCGGTCAGGTCGCGCGGGCCGCCGCCGACGATGCTGACATTGGACAGGCCGGCGGAATCGAGCAACTCGGGATGGCGGTGGACCGAGGCCAGCAGCATCGTCAGCGGCCGGCCCAGCAGCGCCTCGGCCGGATAGCCGAACAGGCGGCGGGCGGCGGCGTTGGCGGAATCGATCCGGCCCTGGGCGTCGAGGATCAGGATCGAATCCTCGGCATGGTCCATCAGCATGTCGAGCCGCAGCTCGGCCCGGCGCTCGTGGGTGGCGTCGATCGCCACCCCGGTCCACATCACGCTGCCGTCGGCCTCGCGGCGCGGCATCGAGGCGCCGCGCAGCCAGCGCACCTCGCCGGCGGCGGTGATGGCGCGGAACTCGTCCTGGCAGCGGGTCAGCGTCGCCGCCGAGCGGCGCACCTCGTCGAGATGGGCCTCGCGGTCGGCCCAGTGGATCACATGCAGGCAGCCGCGGGCGTTGACCCCCATCGCCTGCGGAGTGAAGCCGAGCACCGCCTCGACCCCGTCGCTGAACCAGGGATAGTCGATCGCCCCCTCGGGCGACTGGCGGCGGACGAAGGCGAAGCCGGGCAGGCAGGCGAAGACGTCGTCGGGCGGCGGGGCGGCGGGCGCCGGCCCGCGCTCCTCGCTCTGTCCT
>JBDLVO010000496.1:0-3354 GCA_039804805.1 Pseudomonadota bacterium | reverse complement strand
GATCTATCCCAAGGTCGCGGCGATGCTGGAGCAGACCTGCCTCGAACGGGTGGTGGTCTGCCCGATGAGCGGGATCCTGCCGGCGGTCAAGGGGGTGCTGTTCTCGGTGCTGCGCCGCTCGGAATGCGCGGTGGTGCCCGACGACCTGCGCCACGTTTCGTTCGCCCGGCTGATCGCCGCCGACGGCGCGCCGCGCCCGGTCGAGATCGACCCCGCCCGCGACGTCGCGGTGCTGCAATATACCGGCGGCACCACCGGGGTGCCGAAGGGGGCGATGCTGACCCACGCCAACCTGACCGCCAACGCCGCCCAGCTTGAAGCCTGGGTCGCCGGCACCGGCCTCAATGCCGGGCAGGAGCGGATGCTGGGGGTGCTGCCGCTGTTCCACGTCTTCGCGATGACGGTGGTGATGAATCTCGGCATCAGCCTCGGCTGCGAGCTGATCCTGCTGCCGCGCTTCGACCTCGATCAGGTGCTGAAGCTGATCGCGCGGCGCCGCCCGACGGTGTTCCCCGGGGTGCCGACGATCTACACCGCGATCAACGGCGCGGCGGAAAAGCGGACCGACCTCGATCTGTCCTCGCTGAAGATCTGTATTTCGGGCGGCGCGCCGCTGCCGGTCGAGGTCGCCCACCGTTTCGAGCAATTGACCGGCTGCCGGCTGGTCGAGGGCTACGGCCTGTCCGAGACCTCGCCGGTGGTGACCTGCAACCCGCTGGTGGGCGAGCGGCGCGACGGGGCGATCGGCCTGCCGCTGCCCGGCACCACCATCGAATTGCGGGCGCCGCACGACCCGACCGAGCTGGTTCCCCCGGGCGAGCGCGGCGAGATCTGCGTGCGCGGGCCGCAGGTGATGGCCGGCTACTGGAACCGTCCCGGCGACACCGCCGCCGCCTTCGTCGATGGCGCGCTGCGCACCGGCGACATCGGCCAGCGCGACGGGGACGGCTATTACTATCTGACCGACCGGATCAAGGACGTGATCCTGTGCGGCGGCTTCAACGTCTATCCCCGGGTGATCGAGGAGGCGCTGTACCAGCATCCGGCGGTGGCCGAGGCGGTGGTGATCGGCATCCCCGATTCCTATCGCGGTCAGGCGCCCAAGGCCTTCGTCCGCCTGCGCGAGGGGATGAGCGTCGAGCCGGAGGAATTGCGCAGCTTCCTCGCCTCCCATGTCTCGCGGATCGAACTGCCGAAAAGCATCGAATTCCGCGAGCAATTGCCCAAGACAATGATCGGCAAGCTGTCGAAACGCGAATTGGTGGCCGAGGAAATGGCGCGGGCCGAACGCCGCGCCGACCCCTCCCGCCGCGACGCGGTCTGACCGCGCCTCCAGCCCAGCCTTGCGAACAGGACTATGACCATGGCGGTTCCGCATGCTATCACACCGACGTATAGGGAAGCTTCCCTCCCTCAACGTCACTTTCTCGCCCGATGGACTGCCTGCCGACATGGACAAACTTTATTCGGTGACCGAGCTCGCCCGCGAGCTGGGGATCACGCCCCGCACCATCCGTTTCTACGAGGATCAGGGGCTGATCCGTCCCCAGCGCGCCGGCAATGCCCGGATCTACACCCATCGCGACCGGGCACGGATGATCCTGATCCTGCGCGGCAAGCGGCTGGGCTTCAGCCTCAGGGACATCAAGGAATTCCTCGACCTGTACGTGGTGGACACCACCCAGGTCGAGCAACTCCGGCTGCTGGTGACCAAGGTGCGCGAGCGGATCGTGCTGCTGGAGGACCAGTTGCAGGCGGTGCAGACCTCGTTGTCCGAATTGCGCGACATCGAGCGGATCAGCCTCGAAACCCTGCGTGGCAAGGGTATCGGGTCCGACTCGCCGTAAGCCTTTCCCCCTCGTTGTTTTTTCGCAGGGCTCTGCCCTGCACCCGCCAGGAGCCGTCGGCTCCTGGACCTCTCCGGTCTGTCGTTCGGGGCGGGCGCCTTTCCTCGGCCCCGATCCAGACCGAAGGGTTCCAAGGGCCTTGTGGCCCTTGGCGGGTGCGGGGCAGAGCCCTGCGTTTTTGCACGGGCCCCGTTCCTTCCTTTCCAGTGGAGACACGTCGATGAGCAAGGTGGTTGTCGCCGGGTACGCGCGCTCGCCCTTTACCCCGGCCAAGAAGGGGGATCTTGCCCCGGTCCGTCCCGATGACCTCGCCGGCCAGGTGGTGCGGGCCCTGGTCGCCCGCGCCGGGATCCCGGCCGCCGACATCGAGGATCTGCTGCTCGGCTGCGCCTTTCCCGAGGGCGAGCAGGGCTTCAACCTCGCCCGGCTGGTCGGCTTCATCGCCGATCTGCCCCAGGCGATCGGGGCGGCGACGCTCAACCGCTTCTGCGGTTCGTCGATGAGCGCGGTCCACGTCGCCGCCGGCTCGATCCTGGCCGGGGCGGGCGAGGCCTTCATCTGCGCCGGGGTCGAGAGCATGAGCCGGGTGCCGATGATGGGCTTCAACCCGCTGCCCAATCCGGCGCTGGCCGAACGCCTGCCGGCCGCCTATGTCAGCATGGGCGAGACCGCCGAGACCGTCGCCGCCCGCTACGGCATCTCGCGCCGGGCCCAGGAGGAATTCGCGGTCGAATCGCATCGCCGCGCCGCCGCCGCCCGCGACCAGGGCGCGCTGTCGGCCGAGATCATCCCGGTGACCGGGCCGAAGGGGCAGGTGGCGGCCGATGGCTGCATCCGCCCCGACACCACCCTCGACGGGCTGGCCGAACTGAAGCCGGTCTTCTCCGCCGATGGGGTGGTTACCGCCGGCACCGCCTCGCCGCTGACCGACGGCGCCGCCGCGGTGCTGATCTGCTCCGAGGATTACGCCCGGCGCCACGGCCTGCCGGTGCTGGCCCGGCTGAAAAGCTTCGCGGTGTCCGGCTGCGCCCCCGAGGTGATGGGGCTCGGCCCGATCGGCGCCAGCCGCAAGGCGCTGGAGCGGGCCGGGATCACGGTTTCCGATCTCGACGTGATCGAACTGAACGAGGCCTTCGCCAGTCAGGCGCTGGCCTGCATCGGCGAACTCGGCCTCGACCGGGCCAAGGTCAATCTCGACGGCGGCGCGATCGCGCTCGGCCATCCGCTCGGCGCCACCGGCGCCCGCATCGTCGGCAAGGCGGCGGCGTTGCTGGCGCGCGAGGGGGGCCGCTACGCGCTGGCGACCCAGTGCATCGGCGGCGGCCAGGGCATCGCTACCGTGCTGGAGGCGGCGTGATGAGCGCGCTCGGCACGGTGGTGCCCGACGCGGCGCCCAACCTGGCGCCCGACCTGGCGGCGGCGGGTCTGCCGCCGATCGCCCGGGTCGCGGTGATCGGCGCCGGGACGATGGGGGCGGGGATCGCCGCCCAGGTCGCCAATGCCGGCA
>JBDLVO010000495.1:0-4602 GCA_039804805.1 Pseudomonadota bacterium | reverse complement strand
TTCCGTATAATCCCATGGATGGATTTTGGCGGATGGCCCGCGGCGGAAGGAGCCGCAGGCCGGACGGAGCCCCGATCCCGTCACCGGACGGGGCGCGGGCGGGGCCGATCGATCAGACCGCCTCGTTGGTGTCCTGCGGCACCGACCCCGCGGCGGCGCTGGAGGAATGGTTCGTTCCCCTGACCGGGGCATGGCGCAGGATCGCCGCCACCAGGGTATCGGCGGTGATCGGCTTGACCACCCGTTCGATCATGCCGGCGTCGAGACACCGGCGCCGTTCCTCCTCCATCGCGTGGGCGGTCAGGCCGATCACCGGCAGCGCGGGGGCGAAGCGGCGGATTTCCCGCGCCAGATCATAGCCGTCGAGTTCCGGCATCTGCACGTCGGTCAGCACCACGTCGAAGGCCGCCGCGCCCCGCTCCCGCAGATGATCGAGGGCCAGCCGCCCGTTTTCGAAGCAGGTCAGGCTGGCGCCCTCGATCTCCAGCATGTCGTCGAGCACCAGACGGTTGACCTCATTGTCTTCGGCGCCCAGCACCCGCAGACCGGCCAGCCGTCCCCGGCTCGCCGCCACCGCGTCGCGGCCGGGCGGGGCCTCGTCGGTCACGCGGCGGAGATGGCGCGGGCGCAACGGCCGTTCGATCGGGATCGCCCCGGGCAGCAGCGCGGCCAGATCCTCCCTCTTGCCCGGATCGACCAGGACCGCGCTCCGCCGTCCCTGGTCACCG
Source organism: Pseudomonadota bacterium (assembly GCA_039804805.1). Taxonomy (GTDB): domain Bacteria; phylum Pseudomonadota; class Alphaproteobacteria; order Rhodospirillales; family Magnetospirillaceae; genus Phaeospirillum. Next base: position 3,874 of record JBDLVO010000495.1, on the reverse strand, counting down.
CGTGCCGTCAGCAGGGCGGTCAGGGCGGGATCGTCCAGCGCCCGGCGATCGATCAGCAGCAGGCTGTCGTCGTCGGGCTGGGGCGGGTGGTTGATCCGGCGCGCGCGCGGCAGGGCCCGCCGCACCTGCTCGGCCTCGTCGTCGTCGAGGCCGAGCAGGGCGATCGCGTCGAGCGGCCAGGGCGGCGGCGGCTCGGCGCCGGCCAGCGGCAGCGCGACGGTGAAGGTGCTGCCCTCGCCAACCACGCTGTCGAGGCTGACGCTTCCGCCCATCAGCGCCACCAGATCGCGCGAGATCGACAGGCCGAGGCCGGTGCCGCCGAAGCGGCGGGTGGTCGAGCCGTCGGCCTGCTCGAAGGGTTGGAACAGGCGTTCGGCCGCCTGGGGGGCGATGCCGATGCCGGTGTCGATCACGGCCAGGATCAGGCGGCCGTCGGCGCGCCGGGCCCGCAACGTGACCGATCCCCCGGCCGGGGTGAACTTGATCGCGTTGCTGAGCAGATTGACCAGCACCTGACACAGCCGGTTGGCATCCCCCAGGCAGCGCCAGGGCAGATCGGGGGCTTCGTCGACGATCAGGCGCAGCCCCTTGGCGCTGGCCCGTGGGGCCAGCATCTCGACCGCGCGGTCGATCATCTCGCCGGGCTCGAACGGGATGGATTCGACCGTCATCTTGCCGGATTCGATCTTGGAAAAATCGAGGATGTCGTCGATCAGCGTCTGGAGCGTCAGGCCGGCGCCGCGAATCCGCGAGAAGGTGGCCCGGTCGGTCCGGTCCGAGCTCCCGCGTTCGCCGATTTCGGCCAGCCCGAGAATCGCCCCGAGCGGGGTGCGGATCTCGTGGCTCATGTTGGCGAGAAACTCGCGGCGCAGGGTGGCCAGCCGCTTGGCTTCGGCCAGGGCGGTCCTGCGGGCGTCGTCCGCCGCCTTGCGGGCGGAGCCGTCGCTGAAACTGACCACCGCCCCGACGATCTCCCCGTCGCGCACCATCGGATGGGCCGAGAAACTGACCGGGACCGGCCGCCCGTCGGCGCCCCAGAAATAATCCTCGTCGAACCGGGCGATGGTGCCGGTGCGCAGGGTTTCGAGCAACGGGCAGGCCTCGCGCGGGAAGGGGCGTCCGTCGGGATAGCTGTGGTGCAGCATTTCGAGGCTGGTGCGCCCGATCAATTGTTCGGGCCGCCAGCCGAGGATGGCGCCCACCGCCGGATTGACGAAGGTGATGCGTCCCTCGACATCGACGCCGTACAGCCCGTCGCCGCTGGATTCGAGGATCAGGCGCAGCCGGGCCTCGGCGCTTTCCAGGTCGGCGGTACGCTCGGTCACCGCCTGTTCCAGCCCCAGGCGGTAGTGGTCCAGCTCGGCCTCGATCGCCTTGCGCGCGGTGATGTCCTGACAGAAGGCGGCGAACCGGTTGGTGGCGATCCGCACCGCCGACAGCGAAATCCAGCTTGGCGTTCCCGTCGCCGTGATCATGCGGTAATCCGCGCCGATGCGATCCACCCGGCCCGACAGGCCGAGGAAGTCGTCGCACACCCGGGCCCGATCCTCGGGGGCGACCACTTCGGCGATGGTCCTGGCGAGGATTTCCTCGCTGCTCCAGCCCAGCATGGTGACAAGGGCCGGGTTGACGTGGATGAAGCGCCCCGTGCCGTCGGTGACGAAGATGCCGAGGGGAGCCGCCTCGACATAGGTGCGGAACCGTTCCTCGCTCTCGCGCAGCGCGCCTTCCATCTGGTAGCGGCGGGTGATGTCGCGGCCGATGCCGAGCACCCCGATGACCGTTCCATCGGATCCGATCATCGGCACCTTGATGGTTTCGAGCAGGGCGGTCTGGCCGTTGTCGGCGAAGGTGATCCATTCCTCGTTGGAGACCGGACCGCCGGCCTCGATCGCCATGATGTCGTGGGCGCGGAAGAAATCGGCCTGATCAGCGGGCAGAAGGTCATGGTCGGTGCGGCCGATGATCGCCGCCTCCGACCGGCCGACCACCCGCTGAAAGGCGTGATTGCTGCTGAGATAGACCCCGTTGACGTCCTTGAGCCAGATCAGATCGGGAATCGAGTGGATCAGGGTCCGCAACAGGGTTCGTTCGCTTTCCAGTTCGGCGCGGATCCGTTTCTGGTCGCTGATGTCGAGATAGCTGGAGACGAAGCCGGTCAGACGGCCGCTCAGGTCATGGATCCCGGCCACGGTCATGAACACCGGAATCTCGCGTCCGCTCCGGGTCACCCGCCGGCATTCCCCCGACCATTGGTCGCCGGCCCGCACCGTGTCGAGGACCGTGTCGATCTGGGCCTGGCTGGCCGCGTCGGCGGGGGCAAGGCGGCGGGCCGGCAGCCCGATCGCCTCGTCGGGCGCATATCCGGTCAGGGCGAGGAAGGCGGGATTGGCATAGACGATCCGGGTGTCGGTATCGGTCATCACCACCGCCTGGGCGGTCTGTCCCAACGCCTCGGCCAGCCGGTGGCGCTGGTCCTCGGCGGCCTTGCGGGTCGAGATGTCCTCGACCACGCAGAGGAAATAGTCCGGCCGCCCCTCGGTCCCGGTTACCGGCGCCACCGTCAGGGTGATCCAGCCGGTGGCGCCGCTGCGGTCGCGGAACCGGGTCTCGACCGCGTGGGCCTCGATCCGGCCGGCCAGAATCGGCCGGATCACCTCGGCGTCGAGATCGCAATCGATCAGGGCGAGCAGGCCGCCGACCGAGGTGTGCGGCGGGACGCCGGCATCGAGGCCGACAATCCGGCACAGCTTGCGGTTGGCCCGCAGGCAGGTTCCGTCCAGCCCCATCAGGGCGATTCCCACCGCCGCCTGTTCGAAGGTCGCCTCGAACCGTTTCTCCCCGGCCTCCAGTCGCGCCGCGCTGTGGCGGTTTTCCTGCGCCCGCAGCCGCGCCAGCTCGAGGTACAGGGCGCCGTTCTCGCGCAGCAGGATGATCAGCGCCAGTCCCTCCGCCACCAGTCCGAAGATCCGTCCGGCATACCAGCCGAGGTCGAAACGGGCATGGTTCAGCACGGCGGCCAGCGCGCTGTCGCAAATCCAGACGCCCAGCATCACCATCAGCCACAGATCGAGCTGGGTGCGCGGATGGCGGCGCCACAACAGGCCCAGGGCCAGGAAGCCGGTCGCCCAGGTCAGCACCGCCACCACGATCTTGGCCGGGGTGTCGCGATTGCCGTTCATCAGGGCGGGGAGGGAATCGTGGCCCAGGGTGGTCAGCAGGGTCGCGCCAACCGCCAGGGCCAGGGTGGCGAGGATCAGGCCCGGGGGGGAAAACCGGCTGGGGCGGTGGTGAAAGACGGCGTGCCCGACCACGAACAGGGCAAAGCCGCCATGCCAGAAAAAATAGATCCAGGCGGTGGTTTGCGGCCCGGCCGACGGCAGCAGGCCGGCCGGGGCGAACAGGGCGGGAAAGCTGAGGGCGTGGGCGGCGGCCATCGCGGCGCTGAACAGGAAGCCGGCGGCCAGGAACAAGACTCCCGCGCCCTGGGTCAGCCGGTACTGGAACAGCAGCAGCGACGCGACGATCAGGCTGAGGGTGATGAAGGCCGATTGATAGATCGGCAGGAACGCCCAGAGCGGCGGAAGATCGATCTGGGCGAACGGAGCGGTCGCCACGAACACCAGCAGCGCCGCGGCCATCGTGCCGACGGCGATGCGGTTCTGTCGCGGCGTGGGGGCCAGGATGGAGACAAGCGGCGGCAGCCCGTTCGATGGGGGGGGCGGTGGTGTCCTGCCGTCGCCGTCCACTCGTTTCATTCAGTTCCCCGGGTCACGCGGTGCGTTGGCGCCAGACCGCCGGAAGCGAACCCGATCCGGACGGATTCTCCCCTGGCCAACGCCCGTTTCGCTTGCGCGGCGTCCCCCATGCGGGG